>JBNMIL010000039.1:0-14900 GCA_050873265.1 Angelakisella sp.
GTGATTTTGTCGGTTGCCCTTAACATATTGTTGTCCTCCTTCGGTGGGGCAACTGTCTGAACAGGATTGGATTCTTGGTTTATATCAAGAGAAACGTCGTTACTCATCGGCGTCCTCCGTGATACCGTTTTTATCATCGGCAGCGTTCTGCTCCATAATGCGTCTGAGCTTCTTGTCGAGGGTTTCCGCACCCTCGTAGCTGCCGGTTACGGTGTATTCCGTGCCGCCGTGTTCCTCCACTATTTTGACATCGGGCAGCCAAAAGGCGGACGGATTTTTCACAACAATGCTGCCCTTTTCATCGAAAGAAAACTCTCTCGTGGGGGCATCGTCGGGGCGCGGCTTGACCTTGGCATACGGGTCAGGATTGGAGAAATAAAACGAGCGGATTTCACCGTCCTCCTCGCCGTTATCAAAATCATCGTCGGCAAAAATCTCGTCCAGTTCCTCGTCGGTCAGTTCGATGATCTCATTGTCATTCTCTTTCGGATTCACTTCGTCAAGCCTCCTTCGCTTCGATTCATTTCATTCAAAATTATAGTCGGAGTAGCAAAATGGACGAACACCGTCAATGGTCAAGATGAACGGCTGCGCCGCCATTGACAGCGCCCGTCCGTTTCGCTTTTTGGCAGACAAGGCGGCGGTTGCCGCCGATTTCCATTTGGAAAATGGCGCTTGCTAACATGGGAAACGGAGAATAGCAAGCACAGCAAGTGTAGCTACACTTGCGAAAACCGGCGTGGTACGACCGGGATTTTCTTGCAGAATAGCAAGCAAATCCGGTGAGTACCCACACCGGAGCTTGCCATTCTGGCAAGCAATGCACGGCGGTACCCACTTCTCATTACCTGCCAACTGCGAAACGCACTTGGCAAGCAATGCTCGTGTTTATACACCCGTGCAATCTTGTTGGGAAAATGCCCCAAACCCCTGAACGTTTTCAGAGAAATCGGCTGCGCTCCTGCGGAGCTGAACATCGCTCAATCTTGAAAAGTGAGTCAGGGATTTTTCGGCTCATGGCGTTCAGGCATATCTGGTTTTTCCTCATATCCGTCGATTGCCATTTTGCGAAGGTAGGCGCTCATATTCTCTATACCAAGCTGCGCCATCCTCGCCTTTATCAAGCCGAGTTCTTTTTCATCTACGAAAAATTTGACCTGTATCGGTCGCTTGCGATTCCTGTTGTCTGGCATCTAGCAAAACTCCTCAAGTTATTTGGAGAAAAGTTCTTGTTCGAGCGATGAATACAAATTTTGTGAAAACTCACCGTCTCGAAAATTTGTAGCTAATATGGCTGATTACACACTATCCCCAAACCAATCAAAATACAAGTCTTGAAGTTTTTGATGAAGGTTATATACTCGACCATGCTCATTATACAGCCTATTTGCGATACGCTGGAACTTATTCTCTCGCTGCCACTCAACGTTAATATAGATATAATCCAAGTAGCATTGATGGCACCAGTAGTTCCGCAACTCACGTATACGATCCAATTGGTCATATTCTGTTTCAGATAACCAAGGGTTACCATCACTATGATCCAGCTTTTTCAGTTTTCGGAGCGTATTGCCAAGATTTGATGTGTCCAACATATCCATTTCATCGTCAAAATCTTCTGAAGACATGCCTGCATAGATTCGTTTCAAATCAAATTCTATGCACTGGAAATACATCATGATTTCGCTATGTAATATTTTGAACTGCTCTCTTGTCATTGGGTTCACCATCCGTAATCCAACAACTGTAGTGTATAAGTTTCTCCTGGCATTAAGTCATAAATGGTAAGCGAATCATCCTTGAATTTATCCCCAACACTAAGGGAGGTTCCAAGGTATATTTGACCTGAATCGCTCAAGTATCCTTCGCTATCATACAGCTTGTAACTAACGATATCATAGTAAAAACCGTCATCCTTGCCATAAGTCTTTTCACCAGAAACAACGATGGTCATACAAGACGAACTCAGGCTGTTATCAACGCTGAACTGAACATCGGTTACAAGAATTTTTGATTCAATCGATCCATCATATCCCCTTTGTTGCAATTCTATTGGTAGGGATTCTACAGATAACTGAATATCCTTCACTGGCAAACAATACAGTGCAGAACAATTGCATTCGTCAAATGCAAATGATTTTCCATCCGAAACAGTAAAGTATACCGTACCGCTAGACGATGTTCCCTCTTGAATTTCGGATTCTGCAATTCTCACATTAGCAAGATAACGTTCTCCAGCAACTTGACTGGTATAGTTGCTAAAGTCATCTTCCGTAATAGATGTTGTACCCTCGTAGACTATGTCACCATTTTCATTTTCGATTCTAACTGCAACATCTGCATCAGCAGAAAGATAGTTATCATTTTTATCGCATAGGCCAAAGAATAAACTGTAATCCTTTGTACCTTCGTTGTACTGAAATGACCAGCCTTTTAACGTTTCAACACTGTTTCCAGAACTGCTGCATCCGGCAAGAAGCAAAATTAACATTGATGAAAAAATCAGCGATATTTTTTTCATTATAAAATCACTCCTTCAAAGATAAATAGATTGGTGGTGTGTACACACACTATAACACAATGATAAGGTCATTTTCAAGCTGTCTGCTAAATTTTTATCGTGTAAAATCAAGAAATTTCTACAATTAGCTGCTGGAATGTATTGACGATGTTTGTATGCACATTGCATCAACCCTCAACCTATCAGATTTGCGATTTTGCAAGAAAGTTATTGCAAACGAAAATGTTCATTCTATTCAGCGAATGGCGCTCGTTATAGCGTGATTTGCCTTTCAGCAGGGCTTTCATAACGAAGATGATAATTATCTCACCCTTTTCACTGTCCTTACCTTACAGAACAGAAAATAGGCGATTTTCAGCCCTTAGCTGTACAAAAACAGGCGGCACCCAACCGACGTTGAGTGCCGCCTGTTTTGTTGTCCAATCCTGCTTGGCAGATGCCGATTTTGTAGTTTTCTCAAATTGCTGTCTTATCGGCACACGGCAAAAGGCGGCTTTTTCTTTATTGCACGGCTTCTCACCACTATTCAAGAAGGTAAGGTAATTGGGTAGAGGTAAAGCAAAAACAATGGAATAAGAAGCCCGTGAAATGCGATTTATGGTTACAGCACCACCCGCAGCACAAAGCGGTCATCGGCAAGCGAGAACTGACAGTTACCGTGCAGCTTTTCCGCCACATAGCGGATACTCTGCGAGCCGATGCCGTGTCCCTCCTCCTTCGGGACGGGCATGCCGTCCCGAAGTTCGGGGGCTTCGGCGTAGGTGTTCTTCAGTGAGATGAGCAGCTTATTTTCCTTCATGCGCAGGTCAAGGTCTATCATTCTCCGCTCCGGCGGCAGCTGCTTTACAGCATTGATGGCGTTTTCCATCGCGTTGGAAAGGATAGCCGTCAGATCCACCTCGGAGTACGGCAGCTGCTCCGGCACTTGCACAGAATACTTGAATTTGATCTCATTCGTGCTGATCTTGTCCTCGTAGGAGGAGAGGATCAAGTTGACGATCTCGTTTTTGCAGTAGCGCTGGGTAGCGGTCTTTTCAGTAGCGGAAATGACCTCGTGGATCAGCTCCTGTGCCTTTTCGGTCTCGCCGTTTTCTATGTAGGAGGAGATATTATTGAGGAAATGCCGCATATCGTGCCGCATGATGGAAACGGCATATTCGCCGCGCTTGATAGCTTCGATCTCCTTTTCGGACTGGACGCGCTTCATCTCCATCAGCTGGTTACGCTGGTCTGCTTCCCGCTTTTCCTCATACTGCTTAAAGTACATGAACAGGAACAGGATATAGGTGATGCACAGCACAAAGCCAAGGAACTCCGCCACGACCTCCCGACCGGAGTACAGCAGCTGGGTGTAAACGCCGGTGAGATAATCGAATACATAGTACACCAGCGGCATCAGCCCCAGGATAACCAGCGCGCGGGTCGGCTTTTGCAAAAGCTGGGCAGTCGCTTCCGAAACATAGCGAAGCAGCACTACAAATACGACAGCCGTTACTACGATTCGTACCGTGTAGTAAAGCCACATTTCCGGCTTAAGGCTGTACGCCAGCAGTCCCACCCATTTGCTGACCTGACAGCACAGGTAGGCGGTAATGACCGAAAGCACCGAAAGCATTGGCTTGTACTTATAGTGCAGGGTCAAAAACAGCACCAGCGGCAGATGAATGATCAGCGGATAGATCTTCTCGGTGCCGCTCTCCCCCCACAGCAGGAAGGAAAAAATGTACAGAATACCCACCGCGCAGGAAAACCCGAACAGGGTAAACACATTGCGCCGGCTCATGCGCACGCCAAGGAAAGCCGCCGAAATATACACGCCGAACAGCAGTGTGGTGGCATTATGCAGCGTTGTCAGTACGCTTTCCAGCATACTCGCCCGCCCCCTTTCTCTTACTCGTCTTCACGGAACATCTGGGCGAAGTAGGCTTCCTGAAAGGGTTTTCCGTAGCCCCTTGCAATAGGGATACTGCGTCCGGATTTTGTTATGATCTCGTTACTGTTAAAATGGTCTACATTGGGCAGATATACCAGATAGCTGCGGTGGCACTTAAAAAAGTCGTTGCTTTCCGTCAGTTTGTCCTCAAAGGAATAAAGCGGCGCCGTGGATTCCGCCGTACGCCCCGACCGCAGGTAAAAGATGACCCGCTTGTTCTGCGCTTCGGCGTATTCGATATCGTGGTAGTACAGCTTCTGGTAGCCGTAGGTGGTTTTCAGCACAAAGCCCGGCGCTTCCGCCTGTAGGGTGTGCCCGCACTCCTCCAGCGCGGCAGCCATTTTTTCGTAGCTGACCGGCTTCAGCAGGTAATCCTGTGCCTTTACCTCATAGGATTCCAGCGCGAACTCCGGTGAGGAGGTCAGAAAGATGATCTTTACCGCATTATCCCGCGCACGCAGCTCCCTTGCGGCGTCCATGCCGTTCAGCAGCGGCATGATGATATCCAGAATGATGACATCCATGCGCTGCCCTGCACACTTTGCCAGCAGCTCATCGCCGTTATCGAATCGGTAGATCTCGGTGGGGACGCCGCTTTGATCCGACCAGCGCCGGATCATCTGTACCGCCGCCTGCAAAAAGACCGCGTCATCATCGCACACAGCAATGCGCAGCATACCCTCACCTCCTTTTCTTCCAAGTCTATTCTATTTTATCCCCGCGCATTTTTCAACCGTCTCCCACTGCATTTCACGCCGCAAATTCTTCTTTTCGCACTATTTACGCACCACAGCCCACGCGGAATGCTACAATGCGCATGGTGGCGACCGCACACGGCGGTCGGTATCAAAATAAGAAGATTTTGGAGGAACTTTTTATGAACACCAAAAAACTGCTTGCAATCCTGCTTGCTGCCGTTATGATGCTGGCGATGGTCGCCTGCGGCAGCGACCCCGAGCCCACCCCCACCCCTGATCCTGACCCCGCAGCGACCCCCGATGACGGCAACAGCGATGCCCAGAGCGTCCTGACCATGTACACCTTTATGGGTACCGCTCCCGACCTTGTCGGCACTGCCTGGTCCTTTATCGGCGGCTGCGTAGACGGCGTTATGATGACCGATGATCAGGTCGCGGCTGTCCAGAGCCAGATGGACGACTACTACATGTTCTACTTTAATGATGAGACCACCGTTACCCTGTATGAGGGTGCCGAGACCGAGACCGTAGGCACCTATTCCGCGGCTAACGAAGCCACTGTCAAAATTGAAGTCGGCGGCGTGACCTATGCGGCTGTCTTTGCCGAGGGCGAGTATGGCCCTATCATGGTTGCCCTGCTGAATTCCTCCGGCACCAACGCGCTGATCTTTGAGTCGATCGCCGAGGGCTGATAACCATAGGCTCCGCATTCCACCGGCGGGCAGACAGACTCGCCTGTCTGCCTGCCTTTCATAGCCAGCCTCGGTCGCAGGGAGATTAGTTCCCTCCCCGCGGCTATATCAAAAAAGACGCCTTCGGGCGTCTTTTTTGATAGGGGAACACAAGCCCTTTGACAATCTTCTCATTCCTGCCCTGATATAACGCGAAAGAAAACCCTGATGGTTTTCTTTCACACTATCTTTCCTTCCGGTGGCTGACATCTCTACGCTGTTTTCGCTTTTGTTATGTAGCCAAACGCCTTCGGGCGTCTTTTTTGATATCTTAACTTATAAACACGCACTGCTTCCATCTTAGTCCTTTGCCCGCTCCTCCGCCTGTCTGCGGGAAAAGATGCACCCGCAGTAGGGCTGTCGGTACAGGTCATATTCCCGCGAAAGGACAATGGAGCGCTGGTAGCCGCCCTTTTTCTTAAAGTCGGAGGGCAGATATTCCACCCCGTACCGCGCCCCCATCTCCTCGCCGATGACATTGAGCAGCGAGGCATTTTTGTGCGGACTTACCGTCAGTGTGGTGGCGAACAGCGGGAAGTCATTTGCTGCCGCATACGCCGCCGCCCGTTCCAGCCGCAGCCGAAAGCACCGCTCGCAGCGGCTGCCGCCCTCCGGCGCGTCCTCCAGCCCTGCCGCTATCCGCAGGAATTCCGCGGAGGAGATGGGATCCTCCACGACCGTCACATCACGGCAGAACGGTGCTTCGGCACACAGCCGCAGCAGCTCCGCCAGCCGCTTTTGGTATTCCACCGGCTCGGTGATATTGGGGTTGCAGAAAAACAGCGTAATGGTAAAAAACTGCGTCAGATATTCCAGTACATAGGAGGAGCAGGGCGCGCAGCAGGCATGCAGCAGCAGCGGGGGACGCTCCCCCGCGCCGCACAGTCGAGCTATCGCCTTTTCGGTCTCCTGCTGATAATTTCGTTTTTCCATTGCCGCCGCCTCTTTCCCGCTATGCTGCCCCTATTATGCCACACCTGCCGCCAAAAGGAAAGCCCCCGCTTCTTTGAAAAGCGAGGACGGTTGTTTTCATTTTTTCAGCTCCCGTGGGTGCGCACCAGCAGCCGATCGAGGTTATTGTGCTTGCGGTAGGCTTCGCAGTACAGGCGGGTGCACTTCTGGCACAGCGCAAACTTTTTGCGGGCGGTTTCCTCGTCGCCGTAGACCTTCCATGTCCCCACGCACTTGGCACAGCGCGCCCCGTGCCGGATAAACCCGCTGACATCTTCCGCGGGATAACCTAAAAACAAGCCGATCTCGTGCGGGAATTCCTTTTCGCGGTTCAGGCGCCGCACCAGCTCCACCACGCACCGCTCGGGGTCGTCGTCAGGGTAGCGCTTTTCCCGCAGGATAGCGCGCGCCCCCTGCTCACGCAGATCACGCCGCAGCTTTTCCGGACGGTACATATAGATCAGCTCGCGGTCGCCCAGGTGCTTTACCGGCAGCAGACGGATCCCACAGGGCACAAGGCGCTGGTTCAGCCGGCGAATACTTTGGCGCAGCGCATGGGCGTCCTCGGCGGGACAGCTGAACAGATTTCCGGTTTTCAGTCCTGCCATTGTGGGCGAGCACTGCTCTACCACCATTTCCTCCGACATTTCAGCGCCTCCTTTTTGTTTTCCCCGTTAGTATCTGCCGGTGCTACCATCTTTATTACTTGCGGTGGAACAGCCCGCCCAGACCGCGCTTTTCCTCGCAGGGTGCAGTGGTCACACCCTTTAGCTCATAGCCAGTCTCGGCGATCACCGCACGCAGGCGTTCTTCCTCCAGCGGTTCCTCGCACTGAATAACAGTTTCGCCCTTGGTGTGGCTGGAGCTTACCTTCTTTACATTAAAGTGACTGCGGATCGCATCGTTGATATGCGCCTCGCACATGCCGCATGCCATGCCGTCAACCTTCAGTGTCATTTGTACCATCTGTTTTCACCCTTTCTTTTTGTCTGCGTATTTCAGCAGCAGTCTTTTCATACCGTATTTGGTCACACACAGCCCCGTGGCGACTGCCAGCACCACAGCGGCGGCGCCGTATAGCTGTGCCATATTGGATAATCCGTTCATGGGGTCCTCCTTACGAGGCTGCTTCCTCCGGCAGCTGGCGGCTGCACAGTCCGGCAAGGCTCTCCTCCGGTATCTGTGCCAGCAGCTGGCAGATCATCGCCTGCTGCTCCGGCAGCTCCGGAAAGCACTGCCGCAGCAGTGCCGCGGCGCTGCGGTAGTAGCGGCTGTACCGGTCGGCGGTCGCCGCGCCCAGCGCGGTCAGTGAGAGCGCGCCGCGGGCGCTTTTGCCCACCAGTCCCAGCCCTGTCAGGATATCCACCATGTTGTGGACGCTGGGCGGGGAAAGCTCCAGCGCCGCCGCCAGATCAACACAGCGGGTCTTTCCGCTCTCGGCGGTCAGCTGCCGCAGCACCAGCAGGTAGCGGATATGGGCAGCCGTCAAAGTATTGTTTTGGTTAGCCATTGCTTACCTCCTGTTAAGACAAGCGGGGAGGCGCAAACTCATCATCTGCGTCTCCCCGTCCTTTGTGTTACTTCTGGTGACAGGAGCCCGACATCGCACAGTGGGCACAGTTGCAGCCACAGGAGGATTTCCCTTTTTTCTTATCTTTTACCAGCTTAACGATAATCAGTACAACAATGAGGAGTAATACGGCAGAAATAAGAATTGTCGCCAGATTTTCCGTGATCCATGTAAGCATAAGTCAAACTCCTTTCCGTTTGGTAATGCGATAGGTAATGAAGAATTATGATTGTACAGGCTTATTTCACCTTTACATTGCCGGTCAGCTTGGTCGCCTCCTTGTAAGGACGAACCAGCATGTAGATGATGACAGCGAGTACGATAAGCGCAGCGATCACGCCGATGATGTTGACATTGCCGGTGAACAGACCGCCGAACTGGTTGATCATCAGGGCTACCGCATAGGCAAAGCCGCACTGATAACCGATAGCGAACCAGGTCCACTTGGGGCTGTTCATCTCACGCTTGATGGCGCCAATGGCAGCGAAGCAGGGGGCGCACAGCAGGTTGAATACCAGGAAGCTGTAGCCGGTAATGCCGGTGAACGCGGCAGCGATGGCATCATATACAGTACCGGCGCCGCCGCTGTACAGGGTACCCAAGGTAGCAACAATGTTCTCTTTGGCGACCAAACCGGTGATGGAAGCAACAGCAGCCTGCCAGTTGCCCCAGCCCAAAGGCGCAAAGATCCAGCAGATGGCGTTACCGATCTTGGCAAGGATAGAAGCGCTGATCTGTTCCTCCTCCAGCATGCAGAACTGACCGTCCAGCCAGCCGAAGCGAGAGGTGAACCATACAAAGATGGTGGAAAGCAGAATGATGGTACCGGCCTTCTTGATGAAGGACCAGCCGCGCTCCCACATGGAACGCAGGACATTGCCCAGAGTGGGCCAGTGGTAAGCAGGCAGCTCCATAACAAAGGGAGCGGGGTCGCCAGCGAACATCTTGGTCTTCTTCAGCATGATACCGGAGATGATGATGGCAGCCATGCCGATGAAGTAAGCGGAGGTGGAGACCCATGCGCTGCCGCCGAACAGGGCACCGGCGATCATGCCGATGAAGGGGACCTTGGCGCCGCAGGGGATAAAGGTGGTGGTCATGATGGTCATACGACGATCACGCTCGTTCTCGATGGTGCGGGAAGCCATGATGCCGGGGATACCGCAGCCGGTACCGATCAGCATGGGGATAAAGGACTTACCGGAAAGACCGAACTTACGGAAGATACGGTCGAGTACGAAAGCGATACGAGCCATGTAGCCGCAAGCCTCGAGGAATGCCAGCATGAGGAACAGGACCAGCATCTGAGGAACGAAGCCCAGAACAGCGCCGACACCAGCCACGATACCGTCAAGGATCAGACCGGAGAGCCAGTCGGCAGTACCGGCAGCTTCCAGCGCGTTGCCGATGAGCACGGGAATACCGGGTACCCATACGCCGTAGTCAGCAGGGTCGGGCTCGTCGCCGATCTCATCGAGGGTCGCCTTAGCCGCCTCATAGTCAGCCAGGGTAGCGGTCTCGGTGGAAACAGCCAGGGTCTCCTCATCTTCTACCTCGTAGGTAAAGGTACCG
This sequence comes from Angelakisella sp., assembly GCA_050873265.1. Classification (GTDB taxonomy): domain Bacteria; phylum Bacillota; class Clostridia; order Oscillospirales; family Ruminococcaceae; genus Angelakisella. The sequence goes on from JBNMIL010000039.1 coordinate 9,977, forward strand.
TCCGCCGCCAGAGAACCGTTTTCTTCGATATAAGCGTCGTAGCCGTCTACGATCAGGGAAGCCTCGCCGTATTCCTCGGCAAGGTCGCCGTAGCCGCCGTCGATTCCCAGCAGGTGCCAGCCATCGCCGAACAGTCCGTCATTCGCCCAGTCGGTAGCGGGGGCGCCTACGCCCACCATGGCGACCCAGTAAACGATGAACATGACGACCGCGAAGATGGGCAGACCCAGCCAGCGGTTGGTCACGATGCGGTCGATTTTATCGGAGGTGGAAAGCCCGCCGTGGTTCTTTTTCTTGTAGCAAGCCTTGATGACCTCACCGATGTAAACATATCTTTCGTTGGTGATAATGGATTCGGCATCGTCGTCCATCTCGGTCTCGACAGCCTTGATGTCGTTCTCGATGTGCTCCAGCACGCCCTTATCGATATTCAAAGAAGCAAGCACCTTATCGTCGCGCTCAAAGATCTTGATGGCGTACCAGCGCTGCTGCTCCTCGGGCATATTATGTACGGCAGCCTCCTCAATGTGTGCCAGCGCGTGCTCCACGCTGCCGGAGAAGGTATGCTGCGGAACGGTCTTGCCGTTCTGGGCGGCATCGATAGCAGCCTCGGCGGCAGCCATTACGCCGGTGCCCTTCAGGGCGGAGATCTCCACGATCTTGCAGCCCAGCTGACGGGAAAGCTCCTCGACATTGATCTTATCGCCGTTCTTCTTTACCAGATCCATCATGTTGATGGCGACAACGACCGGAATGCCCAGCTCGGTCAGCTGCGTGGTCAGGTACAGGTTACGCTCCAGGTTGGTACCGTCGATGATGTTCAGGATCGCATCGGGGCGCTCACCCAGCAGGTAGTTACGGGCTACCACTTCCTCCAGTGTGTAGGGGGAAAGGGAATAAATACCGGGCAGGTCGGTGATGGTAACGCCTTCGTGCTTTTTCAGCTTACCTTCCTTTTTCTCTACGGTAACGCCCGGCCAGTTACCAACAAACTGATTGGAGCCGGTCAGCGCGTTGAACAGGGTGGTCTTACCGCTGTTCGGGTTACCGGCAAGGGCAATTCTAATATCCATGCGTTATGCCTCTCTTTCTGATACTCTTTGATTAGCATTCAGATTAGCATTTGCTAACCATTTGTCGTTAAAAATGCGGGAGACGCTCCCGCCGGAATAGGTTATTCTACCTCTATCTGCTCGGCGTCCGCTTTACGCAGAGAAAGCTCGTAGCCGCGCACCGTTACCTCGATGGGATCGCCCAGCGGCGCAACCTTGCGGATATAGACCTCAACGCCTTTGGTCAGACCCATATCCATGATGCGGCGCTTGATGGCACCCTCGCCGTGGATCTTTACCACGCGGACGGTCTCGCCGATCTTTGCCTCTTTCAGATTTTTCATCGTCGGTTCCTCCTTTGTCACATTTTGCTCTTGTAGTGTAAAAAGGCATCGCTGCCGTTATACCATAATTTTTACCGCCATCTCTTTGCTGATGGCCACTCTTGCTTCCTTTACATTCACAATGACATTGCCGCCCAGCGTGTTGACGACCGTTACCTCGCCGCCTACCACAAAGCCCAGATTTTCCAGATGGCGCTTTACTTCCGGACTGCCGCCAATGCGCTTGATGATGTTTTCTTCACCGACTTGTGCCAAACTCAGGGGCATCATGGTGTTTCCTCCGTTCCTCGACCGGCAATTTGCAGTTCCGACCGATCTCGTTCTGTGGTTAGCGCCCGCTAACCATGCATTATAATACAAAAACGCATCTCTCTTGTCAATGGATTTTCCTCAAAATTCTTTCCTCCTGCCGCATTTTCGTCAGTCCTGCCATCAAGTTAGCCGTGGCTAACATTTTTCTTGTGCAGTTTGCCAAGGCTAACCGCGTACTTCGCTCTTTTTATATCATTTTGCCGCCGAAATGCGGCTTTTGTATTGCACTTTGGCAAAAAGTTGTGTAAACTATACTCGTAAGGTCTTATTTAGGGACCACCACTTTCTTCTTAAAAGGAGCACTCTATGCTGGAATTGCAACACATCAGCTATGAAACCGAAGAAAACCGTGAAATTCTGCACGATATCAGCCTGACGGTGAATGACCGCTTTGTTGCCATCACCGGTCCCAACGGCGGCGGCAAATCCACACTGGCAAAGGTCATCGCCGGCATTTATACCCCCACCTCGGGGCGTATCCTTTTGGACGGTGAGGACATCACCGCCCTTTCCATCACCGAGCGCGCCCGTCGAGGCATCAGCTACGCCTTTCAGCAGCCGGTACGCTTTAAGGGGCTGCGGGTCGGCGACCTGATGAACCTTGCCGCCGGCAAGGACGCCAACATTGCCGAGGTCTGCGCCTATCTCAGCGAGGTCGGTCTCTGCGCGCGGGATTACATTGACCGCGAGCTGGACGCCAGCCTTTCCGGCGGTGAGCTGAAGCGCATCGAGATCGCCATGGTGCTGGCGCGCGGCACCGCTCTTTCGGTCTTTGATGAACCGGAAGCCGGCATCGACCTCTGGAGCTTTCAGAACCTTATCCGCGTCTTTGAAAAAATGTACGAACAGACCCGCGGCAGCATTCTCATTATCAGCCATCAGGAGCGTATCCTTAATATCGCGGATACCATCGTCCTGCTGAAGGACGGCAGACTGGCGGAATGCGGACCCCGCGAGGAAGTCCTCCCCCGCCTGCTGCGCAATATTGATACCGCCCCGCCGGTGTGCAGTATGCTTTCCGATCCCATCAAGGAGGTGCGCTGACCATGATCGACGAAATCCAGAAAAGACTGCTGAAAGAGGTTGCCGACCTCGACAGCCTGCCGGTAGGGGCCTATAATATCCGTGCCAACGGCGCCCCTGCCGGACGCAATACCACCGCGCATATCAATATCGTCACCAAGACCGATAAGCCCGGCATTGATATCATCATAGCCCCGGGAACCAAAAATGAAAGCGTCCACATTCCCGTTGTCGTCAGCCAGACCGGTCTTAAGGATCTGGTCTACAATGACTTCTACATCGGCGAAAACGCCGATGTCGTTATCATAGCGGGCTGCGGAATCCACTGCGCGGGCGCCGAGGAGACCTCCCACGACGGGATCCATACCTTCCATGTGGGCAAGGGCGCGCACCTGCGCTATGTCGAAAAGCACTACGGCGAGGGCGAGGGGCGCGGCAAGCGGGTGATGAACCCCACCACCATCGTCTATCTGGAGGAGGGCGCCTCCATGGATATGGAGACCACCCAGATCGCCGGCGTAGATGACACCCTGCGCAAGACCGGCGGAACGCTGGCGGCAGGCTCTACCCTTACGGTGCATGAAAAGATCATGACCACCGGCGACCAGCACGCCATTACCGATTTTGCCATAGACCTGAACGGCGAAAACTGCAGCGCCGATGTGGTGAGTCGCAGCGTGGCGCGCGACCACAGCCGGCAGGAATTCCGCAGCAGCATCAACGGCAACAACGCCTGCGCCGGTCACAGCGAGTGTGACGCCATTATTATGGATAAGGCGTGCGTCATTGCCACACCCGCGCTTACCGCCAACCATGTTGATGCCGCCCTCATTCACGAAGCCGCCATCGGCAAGATCGCCGGCGAGCAGATCATCAAGCTGATGACGCTGGGGCTGACCGAGGAGGAAGCCGAGCGGGAGATCGTCAACGGATTTTTGAAATAAGGAGGCTTATTGCCATGAATGTTACGGAACGCTTCTTAAAATATGTCAGCTACGGTACCAACAGCGATGAAAAAAACGAAAGCTGCCCCTCCACCCCCGAGCAGCTGGTGCTGGGCGCCGCCATTGCCGAGGAGCTGAGAGCCATTGGGCTTACCGATGTGGAACAGGACGCCGACGGCTATGTTTACGGCTATCTTGCCGGTGAGGGCGAAGCGCTGGGGCTCATCGCCCACATGGATACCAGTCCCGCCGTCAGCGGCGATCACATCAAGCCCCGCATCGTCACCTACTCCGGCGGCGTGCTGGAACTGGGCGCTTCCGCCCTCTCCCCTGTCGATTATCCCTTTATGGAGGAGTACATCGGGCAGGAGCTGATCGTCACCGACGGCACCACCCTGCTGGGTGCCGATGATAAGGCGGGCGTAGCGGAGATCGTTACCCTGTGCGAAACGCTGCTGGCGCACCCCGAAATAAAGCACCGCCCCATTGCCGTCTGCTTCACCCCCGACGAGGAGATCGGCAGAGGCACCGACCGCTTCCGCATGGATCGCTTCCCCGCAAAGGAAGCATATACCGTCGACGGCGGCGAGCTGGGCGAAATCGAGTACGAGAATTTCAATGCCGCCGCGGCAGCTGTCAAGGTGCGGGGGCTTAATATCCACCCCGGCAGCGCCAAGAATAAAATGAAGAACGCTTCTCTCATGCTGGCGGAGTTCATCGGGCTGCTGCCCGCCGCCGAAACGCCCGCCCATACCGAAGGCTACGAGGGCTTCTTCCACCTCTGCGAGCTTTCCGGCGATGAGTCCTCCGCCGAGGCGCACTACATTATCCGCGACCACGACCGCGGGAAGTTTGAGGCGCGCAAAGCACTGATGCAGGCGACCGCCGACTACATGAACGCGAAATACGGCGCCGGCACCTTCACCCTGCATATGACCGACAGCTACTATAATATGAAAGAGAAGCTCACCGACCATATGTATCTGATCCGCAATGCCGAAGCCGCCATGGAAAAGGCAGGCGTCACCCCCAAGATCGTCGCCATTCGCGGCGGCACCGATGGCGCGCGCCTTTCCTACGAGGGGCTGCCCTGCCCCAACCTTTCCACCGGCGGGCTTAACTTCCACTCCATTCACGAGTTTATCCCCGTCCGCTCGCTGGGAAAGATGGTCGAAGTCCTCCAAAACCTTGTCACCCTGTAAAAGCATAAAATTGCCCCTGCCGCTCCTTTTTCGGGAACGACAGGGGA
>JBNMIL010000040.1:0-13780 GCA_050873265.1 Angelakisella sp.
CCGAGCGTGTTTTGCTTACTTTTGCACGAGAAAAAGGAAGTCCCCGCCGGATAGGCATACAAATCAAGCCATGTAAATGGCTTCCCCCGCCGTCTGGCGACCGCAAACCAAACCAAAAACGCCCTCATTCCTTCCACTATTCCCCAAACCCGTAAACTTTCTATGAAACTTTGTGCGAATTCAACACTTTCACTGCAAATTTCCCCGTTTTCGTCCGTATTAGTGAGAGGACTTCTCATCGTTAACGATAAATAGAAAAACGCGACCGACCCTCGACAAGATACCGAGGGTCAGCCGCTAACGCAAGCCCCATCGAAAAATGGAGGGCTTACTAAACTGCACCTTGAAAACAGAATAAATCCTTTTCACATGCGCGTCACTTCGCGCGCAGCTCCCAGAACGCCACTGCGCTGGCGGCAGCCACATTCAACGAATCCACGCCATGCTGCATGGGAATTCTCACCGTGTAGTCGCAGTTTTCGATGGTGTGCGCGGTAAGCCCCGTCCCCTCGGTGCCCAGAATGATCGCCAGCTTCTGTTCCGCCGCAAGGTCTTTATCTTCGATCGAAACGGAGTCATCGCGCAGCGCCATTGCCGCTGTCCTAAAGCCCATCGCTTTCAGCTGGGGCAGGTAGTCATCGGCACTTTCCAGGTAAGCCCAAGGGATCTGGAATACCGTTCCCATACTGACTCTGACAGCTCGGCGGTTCAGCGGATCACAGCAGGTCGGGGTCAGCAGTACGGCATCAATGCCCAGTGCCGCCGCCGAGCGAATGATCGCCCCGACATTGGTGGAATCCACCACATTTTCCAGCACCGCCACCCGATGGGCTGCGGCACAAAGCGCAGCACAGTCCATAGGTGCCGGACGGCGCATGGCGCAAAGCACCCCACGGGTCAGCTCATAGCCGGTCAGGGCAGCAAGCACCTCCCGTTCTCCGGTGTAAATGGGGATCTCTCCGCAGTGGGCAATGACTGCCGCCGCCTTGCCCTCTATGAATTTCCGTTCGGTGAGAATCGCCAGCGGCTGACAGCCGGCATCCAGCGCCAAGCCGATGACAGTGGGGCTTTCCGCGATGAAAATGCCCTTTTCCGGCTCCAGCCTGTTGCGGAGCTGCGCTTCGGTAAGGCGGCAGAAAATATCCAGCTCCGGCTGAGTAAGATCGGTGATGCTGATGATGGGCGGCATGACGATAAAAGTCCCCTTTCCTGCGTTCTGATCCTCATTATAGCAGGTTTTGGCGGCAAAGAAAAGGCGGGTTTTCCCCATTTACCGAGGGCAAAAGTACAAAAAGCCGCCCCAAGGGCGGCAGACCCCCGGGGCGGTTTTCGTTTTGGCTTTTATTCGGCAAACATGGGGCTGGAAAGGTAGCGATCGCCGGTATCGGGCAGCAGCACCACAATGGTCTTGCCCTCAAATTCCGGACGCCGGGCAAGCTGCAGGGCGGCGTGAACAGCCGCGCCGGAGGAGATGCCGACCAGCACACCCTCGCTTTGACCGATGAGCCGACCAGCGGCAAAGGCGTCCTCATCGGCAACGGGGATAATTTCGTCATAGACCTTGGTATCCAGCACAGCGGGGACAAAGCCGGCACCGATGCCCTGAATCTTGTGGGAACCGGCAACACCGGTGGAAAGCACCGCGGAGGTCTTTGGCTCGACGGCAACCACCTTGACCGCTGGGTTCTTCTCCTTGAGGTAACGACCGACGCCGGTAATGGTGCCGCCGGTGCCGACACCCGCCACAAAGGCATCTACCACGCCATCGGTATCCTCCCAGATCTCGGGTCCGGTGGTGGCATAGTGGACACGGGGGTTCGCCTCATTGATGAACTGCCCGGGGATAAAGCTGTGGGGGATCTCCTTTGCCAGCTCATCGGCTTTGGCGATGGCGCCTTTCATGCCCTGCGCGCCGGGGGTGAGCACCAGCTCCGCACCGTAGGCTTTCATCAGCTGGCGGCGCTCCACACTCATGCTATCCGGCATAACGATGATGATACGATAGCCCCGTGCCGCCGCCACCGAAGCCAGACCGATGCCGGTATTGCCGGAGGTCGGCTCGATGATGACCGACTGAGGGGTAAGTATGCCCTTTTGCTCGGCGTCCTCGATCATGGCAAGGGCAATACGATCCTTGACGGAGCCTGCGGGGTTAAAATACTCCATTTTGGCAAGGAGACGGGCTTTCAGCCCGTATTTCTGTTCAAGATGGGTCAGCTCCAGCAGCGGGGTATGCCCAATGAGCTGTGCCGCGGAAGTATAGATTTTAGCCATAATACGACCTCCCTTATGAATGATACCTTTTCGGTACACTTTAGTTTGGTATAGTTATATCACTGTGGGAAGCATTTGTCAATAGAAAAGCAAAGCGGAGGGAAAAATCCCTCCGCCCCGCGGTTTTGTGTTGGTTCTGTGTGGGTTTAACGGCAGAAGTAGGCGGCGAAACGGCTGGCACGAACCAGCAGTGCCGCAACAGCTGTGGCAGCGCCGGTGCCGGGGTTGTTGACCTCCTCAGTGGTCTCCTCCGGCAGGCGTACCTCGATGGTGACCTTGGAACGGCCGCAGATGCTGCACTCGTTATCCTCATCGGTCAGGTACTGGTGAGGTTCCTTCTCGGAGGGAGCGCCGCAGCCCGTGCAGACATGCCAGTGACCGTCGGCATCGCTTACCCAAGCCTCACCGAAGGTGTGACCCTGCTGCTCCGCCGCGATGTAGCCGCAGACGGTGCAGTGCTTATCGGTCTGCTCGGTGGCAGCGGGGACATTCCAGCTGTGCTCTTCCAAGCCGCTCTTGCCGCCGCAGACGGAGCATACCTTGTGGTAATGCCCGATCTCCTCGGCATACTGTCCCAGCTCCTCCGCCGGAATATCGGTGTACTCGTGGGCGCCGAAGCTGGCTTCGGTCTCGCCGGTGTAGCTGGCGCGGTCGGCTTCATTTTCGGCATGCTCGGCGCTGGCACCGCAGCGGGCGCAGGCGAACCAATAGGTCGCGTGGCCCTGGCAGTCGGCTGCCGGAACATTGACATAATCGGCGGTCTCGATCATCTTGGTGTAGCTGTGACCCAGTGCTTCGCCGTCCTCGAAGGTCTCGGCGGAAGCCTCGCCGCAGACGCAGGAGAGCTTATACACTGCCTTTTCGGTGCAGGCGGCGGATCTTACCAGATAAACCTTGTCGGTATTGTGCTGATCGAAGGTATGAGCAGTTTCGTTCAGCTTCACATCGGGGTGGTACTGGCAGGCGTTCCAATGGGTGCTGCCGTCGTGGGAGAGGGTGGTCTCCGGAACATGGGCGCCGACGCTGGTCGTCTGGATGCCGGTGAAGAAGGCATTTTCGTCTTCACCCTTGGCGCTGGCATCGCAGCGGGAGCAGGCATACCAGTAAATGTTATGACCGGTGCAGTTGGCGGATTCCTTGAGGTAGGCTGCGGTCTCGATCTTCTTGGTGTAGCTGTGACCGAGGGCGGAACCCTGCTCGGTGTAGGTCTCGGTGCCCTTTTCGCCGCAGACGCAGGTATAGTAGTAGGTCGCGTCATCGGTGCAGGTGGCAGCGTCCTTCAGATAGGTCTTGGTCTGCTGATTGAAAGTATGGGTCTCCTCCAGCATGATGACATCGTGGTGATGGACGCAGTACTTATAGTGCTTGTCGCCTACGATGGTGTAGTTGGCATCGGCAACATGGGAGCCGATCTCGCCCTCAAAGGTCTTGGTGTTGGAAACAGAGGTGCAATTTGCGCGGGCACAGCTGTAATAATAAACATCATGCTCGGTGCAATCCTTGGCTGTGGACTTCTTGGTGGCTTCGCTCTTTACTTCCTTGGTGAAGTCGTGACCGAGGGCACTGTTTGCCTTAGCAAAAGTCTCGGTTCCCTTTTCACCGCAGGCGCAGGAGTAATAATAGACAGCATCATCGGTGCAGGTGGCAGCGGAGGCAAGATACTTCTCCTCGGTGACCTGCTGATCGAAGATGTGGGGACCTACATCACCCTCAAAGGTCTTGGTATCGGAATGAGCGGTGCAGCCCTCACGGGAGCAGCTGTAATAGTAAACATCGTGCTCGGTGCAGTTCTGCGCGGTAGATTTCTTGGTCTCGCTGTTCATGACTTCCTTGGTGAAGTCGTGACCCAGCGCGCTGTTTTCCTTGGCAAAGGTCTTGGTGCCCTTAGCGCCGCAGACGCAGGAATAGTAATAGGTCGCGTCCTCGGTGCAGGTGGCAGCAGCGGCAAGGTATTTCTCCTCGGTGACCTGCTGATCATAGGTATGGGCAGTGACATTCATCTTCACATCGCTGTGGTGCCGGCAGACATTCCAGTGCTCGCTTTCGGAGCTGAAATAGTTTGCCGTATCAGCGACATGGGCGCCCTGCTCGCCGTTATAATACTTATTGGTGGCATTGGTATCGTCCTTGGCGCTGGCATTGCAGCGGTCGCAGAGGAGCCAGTAGGTATTATACTCTTGGCAGTCGGCTGCCTTGCTGCGCAGGTTGGCAGCGGTCTGCTCCTGCTTTACATAGTTGTGACCCAGAGGCTCGCCGACGGTGAAGGTCGCTCCGTTTTCCTCGAACTCACCGCAGCGGCAGGATTTATGATAGGTGGCTGCATTCGTGCAATCCGCAGCGGAGATGAGATACTTACTTTCCGCTTTTTCCAGATCGTAACGGTGGACATGCGCTTGCTGTGCCTCACCGATATACTGGCAGACGGTGCAGTATTTTGCGGTCTCCTCGGTGGCGGCAGAGACATTCCAGGTGTGGGCTTCGCCGTCGTCCTTGGTGCTGCAGAGGGTGCAGACATGATAATGCTTATCGGCGTCGGCATTCTCTGCCAGATAGGTGGTGGAGAAGCTGTGCGGGCCGACTGTCTTGCCTTCGAAATAGAGGTAGTCAACATGGGAAAGGGCTTTGTCGGCGGAAGCGCCGCAGACAGAGCAGGATTTCCAGTAGGTATTGTGGGACTGGCAATTGGTGGCTTCGGATCTCAGATATTTGGCATCTTCCAGATTGATGAGTTTGTGGTTGGCATAGTCACCGTATTCCGCGCCGCATTTTTCACAGACCGCTTTTTGGGTGCAGGTGGCGGGGGTGGTGGAGCTGTGCTCCTCGGTCGCGCCGCCGTTATCGTAGCCGCAGACGGTGCAGCCCTGCTTGTGGCGATTGGTGTTGGCGATCGGGATATAGCCGTTTTGGTGAGGCTCGGTGCTGAGGACTTCGTTACAATCGGGGCAGATCTCGATGTGGCTCAGCTTGTCTTCACTCAGTTCGTATTTGTGTTCGCCGGTGTGGTGGCAGATCCAGTTGATATCAATGTAATGGGAAGCGGAATCGCTTACAAGGCTGCTGACCGTTTCGGCAAAGGTCGTTCCGGTGGTTCCCTCAAAGTCGCTTGCCATGTATTTCTCGGCAGACGCTTCATCGACGCCGGCTTTGAAATACAGGTCGGGGTCGCCGATGGTGATGGTGCCTATTTTTACCGCCGGATTGCTGGCGTTGCTGGCGTTGGTAACCTTGAGAGGGGCATTGACGGTGAGGTTCATTCCATAACCGGAAATGCCCTGATACCAAGTACTGTCGCTGCTGACTGTCATGGGAATATTAACAGTCATATCCTTATACGAGCTTAAATATACCGTCTCTCCGCCTTTGGAAGCCAGTGCAAGGGTACCGGTTCCTTCAAAGATAAGACTTGCCGTAGAGTAAATGGCGTTTCTGCCATCTGCCGTAATGGAGCAATCGCCGGTGACATTGACAGTGATGGTGTAGGGGAATTCACCAACCTTATTGTTGCCGCCGAGAGTCAGCTTACTGGTAAACCGGGTAGCATTGAAGTTATCCAAATACAGGGTATGTGTGGCGGAATCGTAATAGATGCTTCCCTTAGAGCCATCGGTAGTGGGAATAAGATCGTACATATCGGGGCTGAGCTCATAACCCTGATCGCACTCGAGCCTGAACGGATCGTAAACACTATCTTTATACTGAACGGGAGATACTACCTTGCCGTAGGGGAAGGTGTGGTCGGCATTTCCCTCGGAAGCGCCGCACTTGCTGCAGCTGTAATAGTAGGTGGCGGGGGCGGTGAGGGTAGCCGCTGTTGCCAGATAGCGAGCCTCCGCAACCTGACGGTCGTAGACATGTACTTCGGCTTTTGCCTTGGCATAGAAGTAAGTGCTGGCATCATGGGTGCCAAAGGTAGCACTTCTCCACTCCTCGGTCTTATTTTCGCTGGTTGCCAGACCATCGGGCGCAGTGATGTAATTCACCAGACCTTTCTCTTCGTCCTTATTGTTGGTCCATGCCACATGCCACCAGCGACCGCTGTCGGTGCCCTCGTAAGGAGTGAAGGTCGACAGTTCGATGGTGCCTTCATTGGCAAGGGTCAGCGTGCCGCCCAAACGGAGGGCATAGTCCTTCCCCGAGCCGGAATACTGACCCTCGGTGCGGGACGCCTTAAGAACCGCACGATCCTTGATGGTCAGATTGCCACCCACATTGACAGCGCTTCTGCCATCATAGGAGAAATTGGCGAACTCGGATTCCACGGTGGCATCGTCGGTGAGAATGAGATTTCCGCTGATGCGAATAGGTGTACCGGAATAAATTGTATCGTTATCGCCGCCCTTTGCAATCAGTTTGCCGGGTCCGGAGATGGTAATGGTGCTGTCGGAGCTTGTTGCATAGATGGTATAGAACCGATTGGTGTTTTTATGGTCGCCAATCGTCGTGGTGCCCTCCAGCTTAATGTTCAGATCACCCTGCGTCAGCCCGATAAGGGAAACGGTATTCCATATATCGCCTGTATTGAACTTGGGTGAAGAAATGCTGTTGATGGTGAGCGTAGAAGTCTCCGGCTCCCACTTAACATTGTAATAGTTAGCGGAAGCGCCGGTCTTTGTAATGCTGGATTTACTATTGGTGTACTGATAAAGCCAGTAGCTTACCTCGCCCGTCGAGGGGAGATCGGTATTGCATACACTGACCTTGGTTTCCACCGTGCTGCTATCCGCCGCAAAAACGGTGGTAGGCAGCATGGTGAGCAGCATACACAGTGCCAGCAGGACACTGAGCAAGCGTTTCTTCATAAGTTAGTTCCTCCTTTTGCCTCTTTTCACATTGGGGTTGGGTTGTATTTTTGCCCATGGGTAGGGCAAAGCCCGCCCCAACAGGACGCACCCATTATAGATAAAAATAAGAACAAAAAACGCCCAGCGGGGTGAAATGTCGATATTTCTGCGCAAAATGCATTGATGCCACAATAAGGTAGGTTGGAATTTGGGTAAAATAGAAAAGCCCCGCCGAGGCGAGGCTTTTGGCTTAGTACAAATCTTTACTTAACGATGCATTTAGCGGCATCTACCGTGACGGGCAGCACCGTGCCCACGGGGACATCGGTTCCCTGCGGCAGCACAAAGCGCAGCAGCGGGGCGGTCGGCTCCTGCCGCGGGTGCAGCAGCACCACCGTGCGGTCGATATCCCGTATCACACGGCTGACCGTGCAGGGGGTGCCGTTTTCCGCCAGCGTAAGGGCGGTATCCGGTATGCCCACCGTTACCTCCCCCTGTACCGCCAGCGGCAGCGTAAGCCCCCAGCCGGTAAGGGCGACACAGGCGCCATCGCCCACGCCCGCGAGGAAATTGCGGCAGCCGGTAAGCTGCGCCGCCCCACGGGTGGCGGGGTGCAGCAGCAGGGTATCCATATCCGTTACCGCGCCGGAGGCGCCGTTTTCGACGACACAGACGGCGGAGCAGTTGCGGTAGCACTCGCCCAGATCGTGGCTGACCCACAGGATCGGCCCCGTAAAGCCGGAGAGCAGGTCGGCAAGCTCCAGCTCCAAATTCCACTTGAGGAAGCTATCGAGGGCGGAGAAGGGTTCATCGAGCAGAATGGCGCGCGGCTCCGAGACCAAGATCCTTGCCAGCGCCACACGCTGCTGCTGCCCGCCGGAAAGCTGAGCGGGGTATTTCTTTTCCAGCCCCTCCAGCCGGAAGCGGCGAACAGCCTCTGCCGCCTGCGCCTTTTTCTCCTCCCGCCTGCCCTGCCGAATGCCGCAGATGATATTCTGGGTAACGGTCATATTGGGGAACAGAGCGTACTGCTGGAACAGGCAGCCGACACGCCGCTGCTGCGGGGTAAGGTTGATCTTCTTTTCGCTGTCGAACAGCGTTTCGCCGTCCAGAATGATCCTGCCGCGGTCGGGCGTCATAATGCCGGCAACGCATTTAAGCGTTATGCTTTTGCCGCAGCCGGAGGCACCCAGCAGCGCCATGATGCCCGCGGGGGTCTCGAACCTGGAGCGCAGGGTGAAATTGCCCAGCTTTTTTTCGATATCGACGATCAGGCTCACGAGGACTGCCTCCTTCCCCGCCCTGCGGCTTGCAGGTTTTTCTTCTCCAGCATATTGACCACCAGCAGAATGACGGCGGAGATGGCGATATTGACCAGCACCCATTTAAGCGCCAGCGCATCGTTATTGGTCTGCCACAGCTGGTAAACGGTGGTGGAAACGGTAGCGGTCTTGCCTGGGGTGTAGCCGGCGATCATACTGGTGGCGCCGTATTCGCCCAAGGCACGGGCAAAGGCAAGCACCGCGCCCGCCAGCACGCCCTGCCGGCAGTACGGCATGCGAATGTGCCAGAAGATATAACGATTGGAAAGCCCCAGGGTTTTGCCCGCGTGCGCTAGTGTTTCATCGAAGGCTTCAAACGCGCCGCGGACGGTGCGGTACATCAGCGGGAAAACCACCACCACGGTGGCAAAAATAGCCGACCACCAGGTCATAACCATGCGGATCCCGAAGGTCTGCAGCACCCACGCGCCGAAAACACGCTTGGGTCCCAGCACGCGCAGCAGCAGATAGCCCACAACGGTAGGCGGCAGCACCAGCGGCAGGGTGAGAATGACATCGAGAATGCCCTTGATAAAGCGCGGGAGCTTGGCAATGTAGTAAGCGGCAGCTATGCCGGTGAAAAACACCACCACCGCGCTGATGGCGGCGATCCGCAATGAGTTAAGTAAGGGGTACCAATCCATGAAATGCCTCCTGAAAAGGGGTTTTGGGCAGGACGCCATGCGCCCCGCCCAAGAAAATAAAGCAGGCTGAAATTACTTGGAGAGAGGAGTGAACAGAACTGCCTCGAACTCGGCGGAAGCCTCAGCGCCCTGCAGGTAAGCGAGGAACGCGGCAGCGGCATCCTGATGCTCGGAGGTATTGAGGACAGCGGCAGGATAGATGACCTGACCGCACATCTCGGCAGTGGCGGTGGCTACTACGGTGAGGTTGGCGGAATAAGCATCGGAAGCATAGATGATGCCGCAGTCCACGGTGCCTTCGGAAACAGCGGTGGTGACTTCCTTAACATTGTTGCCGTAGGTGAGCTTGGAGGCGATGGCAGCCTCGTCGATCTCATAGTAGGCAAAGATCTTCTGGGTGTACTGACCAACGGGAACATCGCTGTTGCCGATAGCGAGCATGACCTCGCCGTTCTTGAGCAGATCAGCGAGCTGATCGAAGCTCTCAACGCCCTTGGGATTGCCCTCCGGAACAGCCAGCGCGACCTTGTTTTCCAGCAGGTCGATGCGGCTGCCGGCAACCAGCATATCCAGACCGTCGGGGTTCTTCTCGGCATTGTCCTTCAGGGTGCCGTCCAGCGCGTTCATCTGCTTGGGGGCAGCGGAGATAAAGAGGTCGCAGACAGCGCCCTCCTTGATCTGGGTGAGGAGCTTGCCGGAGGAATCGAAGTTAAAGCTGATCTTGACATTCTCATTTTCCGCCATGTACTTCTCGCCGATCGCGGTGAGGCTCTCGGTGAGGGAAGCCGCGGCAAAGACGGTCAGCTCAACGGTCTCGGGGGTGTCGTTCTGATCGTCGTTGGTCGGCTGCTTTTCGCCGCAGGCGACCATGGTGAGTACCAGCACGAGTGCCAGCATCAGAGCAATAAACTTTTTCATTGTGGTTTTCCTTCCTTCTTTTTCGCTTGTGTTTTGTTTTTTATCTTAATCGCGTCAGCCGCGCAGATAACGGTTTATTTGCCGAAGGGACAGATGGGATAGTGGCATACCTTGCAGCCGAGGCATAGTCCGCCCTCGCCCAGCGCGGCGATCTGTGCACGGGTGACGGGGACATCGGCGGCGACATAGGGCAGTACCAGATCGAAGATGGTGGCACCGGCATACATCACACAGCCGGGCAGACCCATAACGGGGGTGCCATCGGGGTAATAGCCCAGCAGAAACATGGCGCCGGGCAGAACGGGCGCGCCGTAGGAGACGATATCGGCGCCGCTGGCACGAATGCCGCCGGGAGTGTTATCATCGGGATCGACGCTCATGCCGCCGGTGCACAGCAGCACATCGGGGCAGTGCTTTTCCTTCATTGCCAGCACGGTATCGCAGACATTCTGCACGCCGTCGCCGGAATAGGCGATCTCCAGCGTTTCGATTCCGTATGCCGCCAGCTTTTCCGCCACAACGGGGGTAAAGGTATCCTTGATGAGACCGTTTTTGACCTCGCTGCCGGTGGCGATGATGCAAGCCGTTTTGCGGACATAGGGGCGCAGGGTAAGCAGCGGATTCTCCCCTGCCGCCTCCTCGGCGCGGCGGAGCTTCGCTTCCTCGATGATGAGCGGAATGACCCGCATGCCGGCGAGCTTATCGCCCGCTTTCACGGCGGTGCCGCCCTTGCGGGTGGCGATCATCACCTCGTCCTGCGAATTGACCGCTAATAGGCGGGCGCTGTCGACTAAGAAAAGACCGTCGCAGGCGGCTTTCAGCTCGATCTTGCCCTCTTTGACCTCACTGCGGGTCATATTCTCCATACCGCAGAGACGGAGCAGCCGCTCGGCGGCGTCATTCTCATGCACCATATCGGGAGTGATTTCCCAGACATAGAGGTTTTCCTTGCCCATACTGAGCAATACGGGGATATCCTCCGGTGTGACGATGTGCCCCTTGCGGAAGCGGGCATCCTTGTACTCGCCCTTGATGATCTGTGTCATATCGTGGCACAGCATATGCCCTATGGCATCGGCTGTTTTGATGAGCTTCATTTCTCTCTATCCTCCCGCGCGGCTGCAATGAAAAATGCCGCGATATTCTTGATAAAACATAACCGATTATAACAAAAAACGACCCCATTTTTCAATGCAGTCGTTCTGTATTGCCGAAATTGAATTCGTTTATAACGAATAGTTTGCCGAGATAGATTGAGTAAGGCGAATATCTCTATTATGGTATTTTCCGCACCTCATGTCCGCCGCCTGCCAGCATCCGCAGGGCGTGCTCCAGCGTGGCAATGACCGCGCCGAGGTTTTCCCTTGCCGCCTTTTCCGAGCCGGGCAGATTGATGACAAGGCTTCCGCCGCGGGTGCCTGCCGCAGCACGGGAAAGCATGGCGCGAGGGGTGATGGCAAGGCTGGAGTAAAGCATTGCCTGCGGGATTGCGGGGATCTCCCGCTCCACCACCAAGCGGGTCGCCTCCGGCGTGACATCACGCGGGGAAAGACCGGTGCCGCCGGTGCTGATAACAAGATCGGCATGGAGGGTATCGCAGGCGTGGAGCATGGCGTCCCTGATCTGCTCTACCTCATCGGGGACGGTGACGGTATGAATGACGGTATAGCCCGCCTCGCCCAGCATCTCGCAGATAGCGGGACCACTGGTATCCTGGCGCTCCCCTGTGGTGCATTTATCGCTGACGGTGATGACGACTGCCTTGTAGCTCATAGACCGGTACACTCCCTTTTTGCCTGTTATTCTGTGTTTATTTTATCCCATCGGGCGGATAAGCGCAAGGGCGGGCGGACTATATTCGACAATGCGGAATGGCTGCGGACGGTTGGCAAATTCCCTGCTTTTATGGTATAATTCCCAACAGAACATGACATACAACACCGAGAGGAGAACCGTCCCTATGAAGCACCGCCTAAAACAGCCGAAATCGCCCAACAGCCTGCGCGCAGCCATTCACAGCAAGCCCTCCGTTTTCGCGGTTTATCTTATTCTGCGATTGATCGTCCTGGGAGCGCTGATCTCCTCCATTATCCGTGGGGAGTACGAGAATGCTTTTATCTGCCTGCTGGTGCTGTTCCTGTTCATGCTGCCATTCTTTATCCAGCAGAACTTCGGCATCGAGCTGCCCAGTACGCTGGAGATCATCATTCTGCTATTCATCTTCGCTTCCGAAATTCTGGGGGAGCTGGCGTGCTTTTTCATCACCTTTCCCAACTGGGATTCCATTCTTCATACGACCACCGGCTTTTTGTGTGCCGCCACGGGGTTTGCGCTTATTGACATTCTGAACCGGAACAGCAGGATCAAATTCCAGCTTTCCCCTATCTATGTGGCGTTGGTGGCATTCTGCTTTTCCATGACCATCGGTGTGCTGTGGGAGTTCTTTGAATTCGGCGTGGACCGGCTGTTTATGAAGGACATGCAGAAGGATACGATCATTCACAGCATCACCTCCGTGATGCTTGACCCCACCAATAAGAATATCCCCGTGACCATTGGGGACATCACCAGCGTGGCGGTGAACGGACAGGAGCTGGGCTTCGGCGGGTATCTGGATATTGGGCTGTACGATACGATGGAGGATCTGTTCGTCAATTTTATCGGGGCGCTGGTCTTTAGCTTCATCGGGTATTTTTACATCAAACGGCGCGGCGAGGGAAAAATCGCCAAGGCGTTTATCCCCACTATCACGGAAAAGGAGACTGCCGAGGAGGACGCTGCGTCCTCTGGCACGGACGAAGCGACAGAATGACCCAAGGACGCGGAAGCGCCCCGACCGAGGAAGGTCAGGGCGCTCCTTTTTATGAGAGAAAGAAAAATAAGGGAGGATAAACAGAGGTTATTCCAGCAGCCCGCTTTCACGCAGCAGCAGCTCTACATCGGTGCCCTTGACCTTCTTGAGCAGGAGCTTGACGGCTTCGCGCTCGCCGAAGGAAAGCGGCAGCTCGCTGAGAGGCTTTTTATCGACAGCGTAGTAGCAGGCACGCAGCAGCTCACGCACATCGTATTTGCTGCCCCAGACCTCCGGCACGCCGCGGTCGATATTCAGCAGGGTGTAGACCGATTCCATACCGGTACGCATGGAATACTCGGTGGTGAAGATGGTATCACGGGGCGTTTCGGCAAACTGTCCGACAAAGGCGAAGTTGACGGCACCCTCCGGTACGACCTTGGGGCGGTCGCTTTCCTTGCGGGGCTGGAAGAAGGCATTGATGTAAGGCATGTAGCAGGTGGTGGTATTGCAGGCATTCGCCGCCAGCTCCTCGATGCGGCTCTCCTCTACGCCGATGTGGTACAGCCACTCACGGCAGATCTCCTCGCCGGTGCATTCCCGCATGGGCTTTTTGACAAAGTTGCCCTCACAATCGGTATGCAAACCGTACACCCACACCAGCACGGTGTTCTTATCCTGGCTCTTGAACTGGGGCTGACGGTTGATGGTCCATGAGAGATACCAGTGATCTACGCTATCCTTGACAGTAACGATTCCGCCGGTGGTGACCTTACCGGCGCGGGGATCGCGCTTGCAGATATTCATAATGCGGCGGATCACCTCTTCATCGGAGGTGGCGACGGTGGCACTCATCCAGTTGGTCGCTTCCACATCACCGCAGAAGGTATCAGGGTTGCCGTATTCACCGTGCTGCGCCTGCGCCGCAATGGCTTTCCACATATCCCACGATTCGCCAAAGCCGTTCTTTACACCGGAAAGATCGGGCGCGTGGGTCTGGTCGCCGTAGCAGGAGGTATCGGTGCAGCAGCCGTTAGTAATGAACACAAG
>JBNMIL010000041.1:0-13730 GCA_050873265.1 Angelakisella sp.
ACCTACCTGCTGCGTCATCATAACAATCAGCGGAGATACACAGTTCGGCAGGATATGCCGCAGCATCAGCCGCAGACTGCTGTTGCCCTGCAGTCTTGCCGCGGTTACATAGTCAGTGCTTTTAACGCTCAGCACCTGCGCGCGCATCATCATGACATAGCCAGGTACAGTGGAAATACCCAATATAATTGCCACATTGCGGAACCCTCCGCCGTAAATGGTAACCAGTGCCATTGCCAGAATAACAGACGGCACCGAGCGCAGCGCCTCCATGGTGCGCATAATGACAGTATCCGCGATCCCGCCGAAGTAGGCGGCGCACATGCCCAAGAAAGTTCCGATGACACAGGCAATGGATACCGCGACCAAACCGATGGTAATGGAAATGCGGGAACCATACAGCAGCCGGCTTAGAACATCTCTGCCGGAAGCATCGGTGCCAAGCAGGTGCTTGGCGGTGGGCGGCGAACTGATATCATAAAGATCAGCAGCATTGGGGTCATAGGGCGAAAGCACCGGCGCCAGTACCGCCGCAAGGATAAACAACACGACGATCACCGTCGCAACAATTACGATCTTGCGGGAAAACATTGCCCGCAAGAACCGTTTTCTGCTTTCCGCGCGCGGGTCTTCCTGCCGAGGGGCAGAAGCCATCTTGGTTTTCATCACAGCCCCTCCTCTCAGTCGTCTCTGCGCAGCTTGATGCGCGGGTCTACCAGTACATACAAAAAGTCAGTAACAATATAGGCAAGGCAGGTCACCAGCGCGATCAGCATAACGCATGCCTGTACCACCGGTACGTCTTGCGCCGTAATGGAACGTGCCAGCAAAAAGCCCATTCCGGGAATCGTAAAGACACTCTCTACAAATACGGAACCACCCACCATGTAGGAAAGCCGCACGCCGAACAGTGTTACAATGGGGATCAGACTGTTCTTCAGCGTATGAACGAAGATGACCTTGTTCTTTGCAAGACCCTTCGATTTTGCCGTTCGCACATAGTCCTGCCGGATATTCTCCAGCATACTGGAACGGGTCTGGCGCGTGATGCCCGCAATACCGTCGATGGACAGGCAGATCAGCGGCATAATAAGCTGTCTGAAATGCAGGGTCCAGTCCTTCCACGGCGGCATGGTAAAGCCGAAGGACGGCAGCCAGCCCAGCTTCATGGCAAATATGTAAAGCAGGAATATGCCGATCCAGAACTGCGGCAGACAGGAGCAGGCATTGGAAACCAGCGTGATCACATTATCAATGGGCTTGCCACGGTTGACCGCCGAAATAACGCCAAACAGGATACCCAGCGGCATGCAGATCAAGGTCGCAAGTACCGAAAGATAGATCGTAACCTTTAGCCGCGGTGCCAGCAGCTCCTTTACATCCAAGTGGAACTGATAAGAAACGCCGAATTCCCCATGCAGCGCATTGCCCAGCCAATCAAAATATCGGGTCAATAGCGGCTTATCCAGCCCCAGCTCATAGTATGCTTTCCAGTAGGCGTCATCTGTGATGGAATCTCCCAGCATGGCATAGATGGGGTCGCCGGGCAGAAGATCCACCAGAAGAAAAACCCCAATTGACACGATCAACATAACGACCAGCATTTGCAGGATCCGTTTTAACAAATAACTTCCCACCGGCGGTTCCTCCGTTTAAGCATTTGCAAGTTTTATCTTGTATATGCTTAATATACCACAAAACATTTTACGCTGCAAGCAGATTATTTCTATCATAATTTGTGCATTTTCAACACAATCCGCTTCTCTCCGGTGTTTTTCTCCTTTTCTACCTCTTTCCAAGAAAAACGGCTTGACCGCCGGATTGCTTTCGCTCCCATTGGTCAAGCCGCTGCTATTCTGTTTTGCTCTCCCTTACTCCCCCATCTCCAGCATCTTCAGTACGATCGCCGCCGACTGGTGCGCCGCCGCGTCGATGAAGTTATCGTAGCTGTTATCCGCCTCGTCGTCTGCGCTGTCGGACATGGTACGGATAATAAGGAACGGCGTATCGTTCACATAGCACGCATGGGCAATGCCCGCGCCCTCCATCTCGGTGCAGCAGGGGTCAAAGCGCTCCCGCAGGCTGCACTTTACCGCAGGATCGTTGACAAACTGATCCCCTGTGACGATACGCCCACAGTGGACCTTCCCGTGCAGCGTCACACATTCACACGCCTTCTGCGCCAACGCCAGCAGCATGGGATCCGCCGGGAAGAATTTGCAATACGGGTAATATTTCACCATGATCTCGTCCTGATCGTGGAACGCCGCCTCGGTGCTCAGCACCACGTCCATCACACCGATACCCGCGCCGATGGCGCCCGCGATACCGATATTGATGACCGCCTCGGCATGGAATTCCCGAATGACCGCATTAGCAAACAGGGCGGCGTTCACCTTGCCCACACCGCAGCACACCAGTACAATATCCTTTTCCCCGATCCGACCGGTATAGAAAGCGCGCCCGTACAGGGTATGCTCCTCTACCGCCGTCATCTTTTCCTTGACCAGCGCGATCTCCTCGTCCAGTGCGCCGATAATTCCGTAAGTCATATGGTTTTCCTCCTGTTGGAATGTTAATATTATTTGCCGTATTCCGCGTACACCTCCGCCAATCGGTGCGGATAGTCGGTCATAATGCCGTCCGCGCCGATCCCGATAAGATACCGCATCTCCTCGGGGTCATTGATGGTCCAGTAATGCACCGCCAGGTTGTGGCTGTGCATCTTTTTCACCAGTCCCTCGGTCGCAAGGCTGATGATCGAAAACTCGGTAGGCAGCTGGAACACGCACATACCATCGTTATAGAACACATCGGCATTGAGCAGCTGCATAAAGTAGAACTTCGCCACACCTGCCACACCGGGCGAGCACATAAAGTTCTCCGGTACCTCGCCCGCCTTTTGCAGGCGCTGGTACTCGGCATAGATCTCATTATGGAAGCTCGCCAGCACCACACGGTCCCATGCATCGTATTTCTCTAAGAGACGCAGCACCTCTTTCATTGCCGTCATGCCGGTCTCACCGCTCTGCTTGATCTCCACATTGATGCGGTTCTGCGGGAAAGCGACCAGCAGCTCCTCCAGCGTAGTGGCAAGGAACACCTTTTCGTCACGCGGTGCGACGCCTTCCGGATACTCCACATCGGCTGGCGTGCGCTCCTTGCCGTTTTCATCGGTAAAACGCACCCGCTCCCCGCTCAGCGCACCGTCCTCGGTGGGGTTGGTGTAGCCAAAGTCCACCCTCCGCGCCATCAGGTCGCTGTAATTCCAGTCGATGATGCGCCCCGTCACATTGGTCTTGCGGTCAAGGGTGGTATCGTGGGAGAGAATGACCACACCGTCCTTGGTGATGGAAACATCGGTCTCCATCATCACATTTTTATCCACGCTGTACGCGTTATAAAACGCCTCCAGCGTGTTATCGGGGAACTCCTTGTTTCCACCCCCATGCGCGATCAGCAGCGGCATCGTCCCCTCCTTCATCATGTTGTTGGCAAGGGGATAGTTTTTTCCGCGGGGCAGCAGCCCCAGCACCGCGTAAATGACCACCAGCGCCGCCAGGACGATCAGGACGATGCGCCAACCCTTTTTCAGTCCCCTTTTTGCTGTGTTTGTCTCTGCCATCGTTTTTCTCCTTCTTGTCACCGCCGTATTCGCCGTATTCATAGTACAACGCTACCATTATAGCGGAGCCGGCGTCCCCCGTCAAATCGAAAAAGCCGCCTCTTTCCCTTTGCCCAAAAGAAATACCCCCCGACCGCAGCCGGGGGATAACGGTTATTCATTTTACGCCTTTTCTTTTTTAGCGCATACTTCCTCGTACACCGTCACGATCTCCTTTTCGGGAGCGGCGGTCGCCAGCGAAACGACCACCAGCGCGATGCACGCCGCGATGAATGCGGGCAGCAGCTCATAAATCGCCCATGCGCCGCCCATCGGGGCAATGAGGTACTTCCATACAAATACCATCACACCGCCGGTCAGCATGCCTGCCAAAGCACCCCACTTGTTGCTGCGCTTCCAGAACAGCGAGAACAGCACCACAGGACCAAACGCCGCGCCGAAGCCCGCCCACGCAAAGGAAACCACACGGAATACCGAGCTGTTGGGGTCCCACGCCAGAATGATTCCGACAGCGGCAATGACCAGCACCGTCACGCGCGCCACGATCATCTCGGTCTTGCTGCTCAGCTTGATGCCGAGGACATTTTGGGAAAGATCCTGCGAAACGCTGGAGGCGGCGGTCAGCAGCTGACTGTCCGCTGTGGACATCGTCGCCGCCAGAATACCGGAAAGGATCACGCCCGCAACGACAGCAAGCAGCGTCCCGTGCCGGCTCATCAGGTCAGCCAGCTTGATGATGATGGTCTCGGCATCGCTGCTGTTCGTCAGGAACGGCACCTTGCCCGCCACCGATACGCTGTAACCGATCACACCGATGGCTACGGCAATGAACATCGAGATAACGACCCATACCGTCGCAATACGGCGGGAGGTGTTCAGCTTTTTTTCCTCCTTGATCGCCATAAAGCGCAGCAGAATGTGCGGCATACCAAAGTAGCCCAGTCCCCACGCCAGCGTGGAGGCGATGCTCAGCCCTCCAAAGGTGGCAGCGCCGCCGGTGGTCACATCATAGCCCTTGGTCATGCTCAGGTAGCCGGGCAGCGCCTGTGCGTTGGCGACTACGGTATCCACGCCGCCCGCCTGCTCTATACCGAATACCACCACGACCACCAGCGCGATGGTCATAAAGATGGACTGGATCAGGTCGGTGAACGAAACCGCCATAAAGCCGCCCAGCACCGTGTAGCCGATGATAACGATGGCGCCAACGATCATCGCGGTGTGGTAGTTTACCCCAAACAGGCTGTTGAACAGCGTACCGATCGCCTTAAAGCCGGAGGCGGTATAGGGGATAAAGAAAACAAGGATCACCACCGCGGCGATGGCGGAAAGCAGGCTCTTTTTATCGCCGTACCGCTTGGAAAAATAGTCCGGCACGGTAATGGCGCCCAGTCGGGCGGAGTAGCGCCGCAGGCGCCGTGCTACAATGAGCCAGTTGAGGTAAGTCCCCCCTGCCAGACCGATACAGGTCCATGTAACCTCCGGCAGACCGCAGAGGTACGCAAGCCCGGGCAGACCCATCAGCAGGTAGCTGCTCATGTCGCTCGCCTCGGCGCTCATCGCGGTGACCAAGGGACCCATCTTCCGTCCGCCCAGGTAAAAGTCATCGCTGCTTTTGCCGCTGCCCTTTTTGCCGAAGTACACACCCACCAATACCATGGCAAGCAAGTACAGTACGATCGTGATAAGAATAGTTAGCTGAGAACCTGACATTTTCCGTCTCTCCTTTGGGGTTTTCTGTTGCAATGAACGGATTATAGCACACAAATTAGTAGACGAAAATACAGAACGGTGTACAGACTTTATTCTGTACACCGCAGTTCATTTTATTTAATTTTTTGCTTAATTTAAGGCTTTTTGCAGCAGACGATTTCCCGTTCTTTTTATAACCAACAAAAAATTATTTTTTCCGGAACCCTTCCAGGAACATCGGCATCATGGTCTTGGTGTACTGCGAAAGCGAATATTCCCCGCTGGAAAGGCACCAGTCATACATCAGCCCCCGCTCAAACATAGCGTACGCCTTCACGATCTCCCCTACCGTGTAGTCGGTGGTCAGCTCGCCGTTTTCCTGCCCCTGGGTTATGATCTGCCGCAGCAGCTTATAGTAGGTGCGGTTGCGGCTTAACAGGTGCCGTTCTCCCTTTGTCACCAGCTGGCTGGAAAACAGCCTGCTCAGCAGCTCAATGGAAACGGTATTATCAATAGTCACAAACAGCTCGTAATTCAGCCAGCACAGCAGCGCAATGCAGTCCATATCTTCGTGCTCCTGCTGCATCAGCTCCTCGTACCGCTCATCAAACAGCACCGAAAGGGAGGAAAGCAGCGCGTCCTTGCCGTCAAAATAATGGTAGAACGAGCCCTTGGAGGTCTCCGATTCAAAGATGATGTCCTCCACCGTGGTCTCCTCGTAGCCCTGCTCGTAAAACAGCTTCCACGCCGCCGCCACGATTCGCCCCTTGGTATTGCGGGTATTCTTTTTGGGCATACTGCCGCCCCCTTTCGCTTTGTGCCTATTTTACCACAGCAGGCGCCGTCTTGCCAAGTCCCCGCCGCAAATTGCCTTAGTACCGCACCGCCAGTATCATCGCGGTATGCGGCATCGGGTGAATGGCATAAGGCGGGTTCTTTTCGTTGTATTCGCGGTAAAAGCGCTCCTCTATCTGCGTTTCGTCCATATCCTCATAGATCAGGTAGCCGTGCCGCTCCAGCATCAGCGCCAGCTCCACCATACTCATGCCGTCCGTCATCTCCTCCCCTGCCGCTGCTGCCAGCTCCCGCTGGCGGGTGTCTGTTCCGCCGCTCTCGCCAAAGCCCGCCAGCTGGCAGTCAAACAGCAGTGTGCTGCCCCGCGGCGTAATATCCGCCAGCTGCGCCAGCAGTCTATCCAACACTCTCTGCGGCAGATAGTACGCCACCCCCAGCATCACCGTTAGGCTGCGCTCCTCCGGCGCAAAGGGCGTCTGCCACAACAGCGGCTCTATCCAGTTACCGGCAAGGTCAGCCCCCACCCGGTACACATTCTCCGGCATTGTGATCATCTCCCTTTCCAGCTGCTGCTCCTTGTAGGTTATCATCTCCGGCATATCCACCTCGTAGTATTTCGCCTTTTCCATTTCCCCGGTCTGGCGGTAGGGCAGGCTGTCCAGTCCCGCGCCCAGCAGCAGGATCTGCCGCGTGCCCATCTTCAGCTCTCGCCGCAGCTCCTGCTCCCACCAGATCGCCCGTGCCAGCACCGCTGGCGCCAGCTTACGGTTTATGCCATACAGCACAGAATCCTCGCAGCCTTCTCCGCAACCCTCGCAGAGCCAATCCGCGTTTGCGGCGATCGACTCCCATATTTTCATGATTTCCCCGTTCAGCATCTTTTCTGCCAGCGGGTCGTTGTACAGCTCGCCCCTGCTCAGGAACTTATCACTGTGGAAACTCCGTACAAAGGCGGACATCTTTGCTGTCATACTTACTCTTTTCTCCATGTTCATACACCTCCTGTATTCTTAATACACCCAAACGCCCCCGCAGTACAAGACTTGATTTTTCTCGCATTTTGTGGTAATATAAGAGAAAGAAAAGAGAAAAAAATTTACCCGGCAGCGGAGCTTCCCTCCCCTGTCGGGTGTTTTTATATTCCAGTCGGCTTTATTCTCACAGAGTGTCTTTACGGCGACATCAGCAGCTTTTCCGCCAGAGCGGGATCTCTGCGCAGTGCTTCGTAATCGTAACTCTGCTCCGGCTGGATATTGTTCACCAGTGCCTTGGCATAGCGGCTCCAGTGCTGCTCCATCACCTTTTGGGCATCATCGGCACGCCCCTCTATGATCGCATTGGCAAGCTGTACATGTTCCTCATAAATCGTGTTCAGAATTTTCCAGTCTTCCAGCCAGTCGATATAACTGTGTCCTCTGTGCCACAGCGAGGTCGCCAGCTCCTGCAGCATCGCAGAGCCGGACAAGCGGAAAATCGCAAAATGGAATTCCAGATCATATTGCGTCAAACCGGCAAGATCGTGGTTTTCGATGCACGCCTTCTGCTTTTCCAGGATATCCTGCAGCACCTTTCCCTTTTCCGGATCGGGATTGAGCGCTGCTTTTTTTGTTGCCAAACCCTCTATCACCGTTTTGATCTCAAAGGTTTCCTGCATTTCGGTCTGGGAGGCAACGCTCACCACAAAACCTTTATGAGGAATGGTCTTTACCAGCCCCTGCGCCTCCAGCAGCTTTACTGCTTCCGCCACCGGCGTCCGGCTGATCTTCAGTTTATTGGCGACCTCCAGTATGGAATGAGTCTCTCCCGGCTGCCACTTCTTATAGATGATGAGGTTGCGCATTGCGTTATAGGCAAACTCACTTTTATCATTCGCCATCGTTTGTTCCTCCCGTTCTTTTGTTGCATGCAATAATGTTATTTGCTCGATGCATTTAATTGTATTATAAATTAGCAAAGCATAAAAAGCAAGCCGTTTTCTCTTAATTTAAGGCAGAAAACCGACAAAATCGATGTTTTTCATGCTACAATAAACTAAAAAGCGCGTTCAGCAATATAAAATGTAATGATTTTTCCCTTTGCCAAGAGAACCCTTTAAGTAACTATCGACAAAGTTTGATAAAAAAGTATGTGCAATTCAACTGTTGCATGCAACAGATAAATGCGTTATGATAATACCAGAAAAGGAAATTAGCGCTGCCTTTTCGATGAGTGCTCACCGCGGAACCGGTACCGCCCGACACTCCGGCATATTCCCTTCACACTTTAACCCAAGCTGAAAGGAAGTTACAAATGGATAGAACTCAACTGACAATCATTATCACCTGCGTATATGTCGCGGTCGTTGTCGGCGTCATCGTTTGGTCCGGTCGCAAAACCAAAACCTACAAGGATTTCGCTCTCGGCGGCGGAACTCTGCCTTGGCCTGTGCTCACCGGCACCATGTTCGCCACTCTCGTGGGCGGCGGCACCATCGTCGGCTATGTCGGCAACTTTAAAAATTATGGTCTCCAGTGGATGTGGCTGCCCCTCATCGCCTTTATCATCGTCACTCCCATTGGCGCCCGTCTCATCTCTCCGCGTATCCGCAAGCTGAACCAGTATACCAATGCCGATATGCTCCGTATCCGCTTTGGTCCCGAGCCCCAGGTCATGACCTCCGTTGTTATCATCATCGCGGAGTTCGCTACCATCGTTGGCATGATCGGCACCGCTGGCACCATGATCGGCGGCTATCTGGGTATTGATCCCCAGATTGCCATGATTATCGCCGTTGTTGCCTTCATTCTTACCGCGGCATTCGGTGGTCTTACCGGCGTCGCGTGGACGGATTTCATTCAGGCGTGCATCATGTTCGTTACCGTGTTTGTGGTGGCTATCCTCTCCCTTGGTCTGCTGGGACAGAACGGTGGCTTTGCTGCGGTGCCCAAGGCGACCTGGAACCCCTTTACCGGCATGAATCCCATGCTGCTCATCGGTAATGTCCTTTCTACCTCGCTGCTCAACTTTGTTTCCCAGTCCACCTTTACCCAGCGTATCAATGCCGCCCGCAATGACCGTGACGCCCGTCTGGTCTCCCGCTGGTACGGCATTTCCACCGGTCTGTTCATCATGCTGGGCGTTGGTGCCATCGGCATCTGCGCTACCGTTCTTGCGCCCGATGCCTCCGGAGATGCTACCGTGGTAGCGGTTCTGAACCAAATGCCTCCCATTGTTGGCGCATTCTACTTCGCAGCTGTTATCGCGGCGCTGCTTACCACCGCCAATTCCATGGCGCTCTCCTCCAGCGTTACCTTCACCCGCGATATTCTGCCCAAGCTTACCAAGAAGAAGTTCAGCGATAAGCAAATGCTCATTATCGCCAAGGCGTTCATCATCGTCGATGTTATCCTCTGCTACTTTGCCGTCAAGCTCAACGATCAGGTACTCACCTGGATCTTCATCAACTATGCCATTCAGGGCAGCTTGGCTGTCGCCATCTACGGCGGTCTGCTCTCCAAGCGTGCCACCAAGCTCTCCGGCATTCTGGCGATCATCGGTGGCGCAGGTGTTGTTATCGTTTGGGAGGTACTCAAGCTCACCAAGGTCGTCACCGGGCCCGCAGCCAACATTCATTCTCTCATGCTGGGTCTGCCGCTGGCATTCCTCGGCTTTGTGATCGGCTTTGCCTCCAAGAAAAAGTCCACCCCGCAGCAGCTGCATGTTGTTGATTGCTTCCGCAACATGGAGGAATATGTAGAACCTGTTGCTGTCGAAGAATAAGCA
Organism: Angelakisella sp.; assembly: GCA_050873265.1. Lineage (GTDB taxonomy): Bacteria > Bacillota > Clostridia > Oscillospirales > Ruminococcaceae > Angelakisella. The sequence goes on from JBNMIL010000041.1 coordinate 9,875, forward strand.
TTCTCCCTTTCTTGTGGCGGAGCGTTCTGTCCCGTCCCCCTTATGGGGCAGGACGCTCCCGCCTCCTCTTTCTCTTTTTCACCCAGTTACCCTTATATCAGATTGGAGCGTCTTGTTATGAATAAAGAAAACCTCAAATATCTGTTCCACCCCAAATCCGTCGCCATTCTCGGCTGCGGCGAGGGCAACATCGGCGGTTATACGCTGGAAAACCTTGTCCGTGCCGGCTTCGATGGTGCTATCTATCCCGTCAATGCCAAGCGTGACGAGGTCTACGGAATTAAATGCTACAAGTCCCTGCTGGATATCCCCGGTGAGGTAGATTGCTGCGTCGTAGCGCTGCGTGCTTCCCTTGTCACCACCATGCTGGATCAGATGCACGAAAAAGGCGTAAAGGCTTGCATGATCTATTCCAGCGGCTTTGGCGAGGTCGGCGGCGAAGGCACTGCCATGGAAGAAGAGCTGAAGGCGAAGCTCAAGGAATACGGCATTGCCGCCTGCGGTCCCAACTGCCTTGGTCTGGTCAACCTCAATGAGAATATCCCCATTTACTTCGGCAAATGGACCATCGAGGATTTTGCCGGTGAGGTCGGACTCATCGGTCACAGCGGCTCGGTCAATATCGCCCTGTTCAGCTCCGGACGCGGCTTTGGCTACAGCTACATCATCGCCTGCGGCAATGAAGCCGGCATCTCCATTCCCGAATACATCGAATACCTTGCCGATGACGAACACACCAAGGTCATCGCCCTCTATATGGAGGCGGTCCGCGACCCCGAGGCGCTGGCACGTGCCGCGCGCTATGCTGCCCGCCGCGGCAAGCCCGTTATCGCCCTGCGCACCGGTCGCAGCGAAAAGAGCCAGGCAGCGGCAAAAGCGCATTCCGGTGCGCTGGCAACCCCTGTCGCCCTCAAGGACGCCTTCTTTAATCGTGCGGGCATCATCATGTGCGACAGCTTTGATGAGATGAACGAAACCATCGCCATGTTCCTGCAGATCGGTGGTCAGCTTCCCACCACCGATAAAATCGGTCTTCTGGCGATCTCCGGCGGCGAGCTGGGCTATTCCTGCGATGTTGCCAACAAATACGGCGTACAGATCGCACAGGTCAGCGATGAAACCAAAGCCGGTCTTAAAGCGGTTCTTCCTGCGTTCGCCAATGCCACAAACCCGCTTGATGTCACCTCCGCTCTGTACGACCCCGAAGCAATGAAGAGCTGTATGCGTACCCTTGCTTCCGATCCTGAGATTGGCATGATCGTTGTCTGTCACGATTGCGAGCGCCGTCTGGGCAAGATCCAGCTGGAGCTTTACATCACCATCGTTCGGGCACTGGCAGAGGTACAGCACGAGCTGCCCAAGCCCACTGTTATGTTCTCCCCTGTTTCCTTTGGTCTTAATGCGGAGTGTGAGGAGCTGCTACGTCCTGTCCATATTCCGCTGCTGGCAGGTGATCCCGCTCTGCGCGCCGTCCGTGCCTTGATGGAGTGGAAAGAGATCTCCGCCCGTGCTGCCGAGGAAGTAAAGCCTGTCCTTCTGGAAAAGAAGTATGACTTTACCGGCAAAAATACGCTTACCGAGCGCGAGGGCTACGAGCTGCTTTCCCGCTACGGTATCCGCACTGCCAAAACCGAGCTTGCCACCTCTGCCGAAAACGCCGCCTATCTGGCAGGCGCCATCGGCTATCCCGTTGTTATGAAGATCGATTCTCCCGATATCCTCCACAAAACCGATGCCCACTGCGTCAAGGTCGGCGTGCAGACTGCCGAAGAAGCCGAGGCTGTCTACGAGCAGATCATAGCCAATGCCAAAGCCTACAAGTCCGACGCTGTCATCAATGGTGTCATGATCCAGGAGATGATTCAGGGCGGCGTCGAGTGTATTATCGGCGTAAAGGATAACGGAAAGTTCGGCATGAGTGTCCTGTTAGGCACCGGCGGTATCTTCGTTGAGATCTTCAAAGATGTCGCCCTGCGCCTTGCTCCCGTTTCTCTGGCGGAAGCCCGTGAGATGATCGAAAGCCTGAAAGGTCGTGCCCTGCTATACGGTGCCCGCGGCGCCGCACCTGCCGATGTCGACGCGCTGGCAGATGCCATCGTTAAAGTTTCTCAGCTTGCTGCTTCCTGCGCCGATTCCATTTCCGAAATGGATATCAACCCGCTGCTGGTACTGCCGGAGGGCAAGGGTGTCTACGCCGTTGATGCACTGGTCGTCTGCAAATAATCAAGGAGGATCAACATAATGGAAAATATTATTGCCGAAAAAAAGAACCGGGTCGGCTATATCATTCTCAACCGTCCCGATAAAATGAACTGCTTCAGCGATGCCCTTTGGCAGGAGCTGAGCGATACTCTGGACGAGTTTGCCGCGGCGGAAGATGTTCGCTGCATCGTCCTCAAAGGCAACGGCAAATGCTTCAGCTCCGGCTGGGATATTTCCGCCCGTATCCCCCCTCTGCACCCCCTCAAGGATCTGGAGGACTGGCGCTGGCGTACCAACCAGATCAACACCGTCATGTGGAAGGTCTGGGATTGCCCCAAGCCGGTTATCGGTCAGATCCACGGCTACTGCTTAGGTGGTGCCTGCGACCTTGCCATGGTCTGCGACCTGACCTACGCCGCTCGTTCCGCCCGCTTCGGCGAACCGGAGGTATTCCACAACTCCCACCCGCCCTTTGAGATCATGCCCTGGCTGGTCGGCATGAAGAAGGCAAAGGAATATCTGCTGCTTGGTGAGCATTTCTCCGCCGAGGAAGCCGAGCGCGTCGGCATCATCAATCATGCCATTGATGATGACAAGCTGGACGAAACCGTTACCGCCGTGGCGGAAAAGCTGGTCAAGAACCCCACCATGGCAATCAAGATGAATAAACTCTCCATCAATAAGACCTACGAGATCTCCGGCTTCCGCAATGCCATTCAGATGGGCGGCGAAGCGTTTGCCATGACCCTCTCCTATGAAACCCCCGAAGGGCGCAAGTTCAATTACATCAAAGAGCACGAGGGCATGAAAGCCGCTTTTAATTGGCGTTCCGCTTACTACGGCGGCGATCCCACCGCTACGCTGGATATCCCCGAAGACGATAACAAATAAGGAGTACATATCACTATGGCAAAAAAAATAATTAAAGCGGAAGAAGCTGTTTGCCTTGTCAAAAGCGGCATGACTCTTGCCGTCTCCTCCTTTTTGGCATACGGATTGCCGGAAACGCTGTGCAAGGCGCTGGGGCGCCGCTTTGAGGAAACCGGCGAGCCGCGCGATCTGACCCTGTTTTACAGCAGTCCCGTCGGTATTCCCGATGGCAGCGGTTGCGATCACTTTGCCCACGAGGGCATGCTGCGCCGCGTTGTTGCCGGTCACTGGAATCTCCACCCCGCACTGGCGGAAATGGCGATGAAAGGCAGCTTTGAGGCATATAATCTGCCTCAGGGCGTTCTCAGCCGTATGACCCGTGAGCTTGCCGCCCACGGTCCCGGTGTCATCACTCATGTCGGTCTCAATACCTTTGTCGATCCCCGCATGGGCGGTGGACGCCTCAACAGCCGCACCAACGAGGATCTCGTCGAGGTCATCACACTGGGCGGCAGAGAATGGCTGCACTATCTGCCCATTCCGCTTGATGTTGTCTTTATCCGCGGCACCGTTGCCGATGAACGCGGCAACATCAGTGTGGAGGAGGAAGGGCTTGGCATTGATGTGACTGCCATCGCGCAGGCAGTCCATAACAACGGCGGCAAGGTCATCGTTCAGGTCGGGCGCATTGTGCCCGCCGGCACTCTCGATCCGTGGAAGGTCAAGGTTCCCGGTGTGCTGGTCGATGCGCTCGTCCTGCCGGAGGACGAAGAGGATCAGGTGC
>JBNMIL010000042.1:0-13568 GCA_050873265.1 Angelakisella sp.
GGACTGCCCTGCTGCCGCGAGGAAAAGGAGAAAAGGAAGATGAGCGTATTCTGCTGTCCGAACTGCGGGCGACCGCCGACCGGCGAGGAACGGCGGCTGGTGTGTCCGGCGGGGCACAGCTTTGATAAAGCGAAGAGCGGCTATGTGAACCTGCTGCTGAGCCAGCAGACAGGGCAGAAGCACCACGGCGACGACAAGCTGATGGTAAAGGCACGGAGCGCATTTTTGGAGCGGGGATACTACGACCCGATGCGGCAGGAGCTGATCAGACAGGGTTTGGCGGCGGCACGGCAGGGCATGACGGTGCTGGACGCGGGCTGCGGCGAGGGCTACTACACGGCGGAGCTGGCAAGGCGGCTGCGGGAGGTGGGGTTCCAGCCGAATATGGCGGGGATCGATATTTCCAAGGCGGCGCTGCAGGAGGCGGCACGGCGGGATAAAGAGACGGAATACGCGGTGGCAAGCTGTTTCCATCTGCCGGCGGCGGGGGAGAGCGTTGACCTGCTGCTTTCGGTATTCGCGCCGTACTGCGGGGAGGAATTCCTGCGGGTGCTGCGTCCGGCGGGACAGCTTATCATGGTGATCCCGCTGGAAAACCACCTGTATGGGCTGAAGGAAGCCATCTACGAAAAGCCGTACCGCAACGAGGTGAAGCCGTATGAGCTGGCGGGCTTTGCACGGGAGGAGTGCTGTGAGCTGCGGTATGAGATCACGCTGCGGGGGCAGGAAGAGATAGAAAGCCTGTTTATGATGACACCCTACTACTACAAGACGGGGGCAGCAGACCAGCGGAAGCTGGGGGCGAAGACCGAGCTGACGACGCCGGTGGAATTTGCGGTGTTGAGATACAGAAAGTTGTAATAACGGAAAAGATACAAATTGTATTTGATGTGAGCAAAAAAAGACCCCGTAAGGCGCTGCATGAGGCGCCCCGCGGGGTCTTTCTATGGGAAAAAGGAGTAAATATCGAGAAATCAGCCGCCGAGGTAGGCTTTCTGTACCTGATCGCTGGCTTCCAGCTCGGCGCCGGTACCGGAGAGAACGATGCGTCCGGTCTCCAATACATAGGCACGGTCGGCGACATCCAGCGCTGCCTGCGCGTTCTGCTCGACCAGCAGAATGGTGGTGCCTGCCGCGTGCAGCTCCCGAATGATCTCGAAGATCTGCTCCACCAGAATGGGGGCAAGACCCATCGAAGGCTCATCGAGCATCAGCAGCTTGGGGTGGCTCATCAGGGCGCGCCCCATGGCAAGCATCTGCTGCTCACCGCCGGAAAGGGTGCCGGCGATTTGGCGGCGGCGCTCCAGCAGGCGGGGGAAGCGCTGATAGACGCTTTCCAGATCCGCCTCAATGCCGGAGGCGGGCTGACTGAAGGCACCCATCTCGAGATTTTCCTGCACCGTCATCTGCAAAAAGACATGACGACCCTCCGGCACCTGCGCCAGACCCATGCCCACCAGCTTGTGGGCGGGGACGGTATGCAGATCCTTGCCGTTAAAGACAACGGAGCCGGAGCGGGGGTGCAGCAGCCCCGAAACGGTATTCAGAATGGTGGATTTGCCGGCGCCGTTGGCGCCGATGAGGGTGACGACCTCGCCCTCGTTGACCTCAAAGGAGACGCCCTTGACGGCATGAATGCTGCCGTAGTAGACATGAAGATCACTGACCTTTAGCATTTCACTCATGTTTACGCCTCCTTTTTGCGTCCCAGATAGGCTTCGATGACCTTGGGATCGGATTGAATGTCCTCCGGAGAGCCTTTGGCGATGATGCGCCCGAAGCTGAGCACCGCGATGCCCTCGCAGATATTCATAACGAGGTTCATATCGTGCTCGATGAGCAGTACGGCGATCTTGAAGGTATCGCGGATCGTGCGGATATTTTCCATCAGCTCGGCGGTCTCCGAGGGGTTCATGCCGGCGGCAGGCTCATCGAGCAGCAGCAGGCAGGGATTGGTCGCCAGAGCGCGCAGGATCTCCAGACGGCGCTGGGCACCGTAGGGCAGGCTGCCTGCCTTGGCATTCGCGAACTGCTCCATATGGAAGATGGAGAGCAGCTCCATGGCGCGCTCGTGGGCGATGCGCTCGCCTTTCCAGTAGGCGGGCAGGCGGAAGATGCCGCTTGCCATATTGTATTTGATCTGGCTGCTCATGGCGACGGTGATGTTTTCCTCCACTGTCAGCTCCGAGAACAGGCGGATATTCTGGAAGGTACGGGCGATACCGGCACGATTGACCTGCGCGGTGGTCATGCCATGGATATCCTTGCCGTCCAGCAGGATAGTGCCGTGGGTGGGCTGATATACCTTGGTGAGCAGATTGAAGATGGTGGTCTTGCCGGCACCGTTGGGTCCGATCAGACCGGCGATCTCGGTGCGTCCGATGGTGATATCAAAGTTATCGACTGCTTTCAGTCCGCCGAAGGTCACGCCGAGGTCGATGCACTCCAGAATGGGGCTGACATCGGCATCACGCTCCGGCAGCAGCGCCACGCTGCGGTTGACCGGAACCAGCTTGGTTTTATTGTGGGTCTTGACAGACATTTAGGCGCCCTCCTTCTGCAGCGATTTTTCCTTTTTCTTTTTGGCACGGCGGAGGATCTCTGCCGGACGCAGCCGGTGGAAAAATTCCTTCATGGTGGGGTTGTTGGTCGCCAGCATGACGATGATAAGCACGATGGCGTACAGCAGCATGCGGTAATCGGCAAACTCACGCATTGCCTCCGGCAGGGCGGTAAGCACAATGGCGGCGATGATAGAGCCGGGGATACTGCCCATGCCGCCCAGCACCACGATGACCAGGATCTCGATGGACATATTGTAATCGAAGGTGGTTGCCTTGATATTGGCGAAGAAGTGACCGTACAGTACGCCCGCGGCACCGGCGAAGAACGCGGCAAGCATGAACACCGTGAGCTTGTAGCGGGTGACATCAATGCCGACCGATTCGGCGGCGATGCGGTTATCACGGATCGCCATGATGGCGCGCCCCTGCTTGGAGCGCTTGAGGTTCATCATCACAAGAATGGTGAGCAGTACCAGCACAATGGCGTAGGGCAGCAGCTTTTTGGCATTGGAATAGATGGGATTGGTATTGAGACCCAAAGCGCCGCCGGTGATATCAAGGTTGGTGATGATGCTTTTGATGATCTCGCCGCAGGCGAGGGTGACGATGGCGAGGTAGTCGCCCTTAAGACGCAGGGCAGGCAGACCGACCGCCAGACCAAAGATGGCGGCAATGAGACCGCCGATGATCATGCTGAGCGGCAGGCGCACCGGCATAGGAAGGACATTGACCAGCGCGATGGAAACAAGGCAGCCGGAGAAAAGACCGACCGACATGAAGCCCGCGTGACCGAGGGAAAGCTCACCCAAAAGACCGACGACAAGGTTGAGCGAGACCGCCAGCACGATGTAGACGGAGATGGGAATGATCATATTGGAGAACTGGCGGGTAAGACTGCCGCCATACAGGAGGTAAGCGACCACTGCGTAAACGACTGCAACCAGTACGAAGGTCAGAAGATCGCTGGAAAACTTAAATTTTTTCTGTTTCATCTTCTTACACCTTCTCATTCATCGTTTTACCCAGCAGGCCGGTGGGCTTGACCACCAGCACCACGACCAGAACGCCAAAGACGATGGCATCTGCCCACAGGGTGGAAATATAGGTTTTGGAAAGCTGCTCGATGAGACCGAGCAGGATACCGCCCAGCATGGCGCCGGGCACCGAGCCGATACCGCCGAACACCGCGGCGGTGAATGCCTTGATGCCGGGCATGGCGCCGGTGGTAGGCTTGATGTAGATATAGGACATGCCGTAGAAGATACTGGCGACAGCGGCAAGCGCGGAGCCGATGGCAAAGGTAAGGGTGATGGTGCGGTTGACGCTGATGCCCATGAGCGCGGCGGCGGCTTTATCTTCGCTGACGGCACGCATCGCCTTGCCCATGCGGGTGCGGTTAATAAAGAAGGAAAGCACCACCATGATGAGCGCGGTGACCAGCAGGGTGAGAATGGTGATGCCATCGATGGTGACACCGCCGAGGGTGACAGACCCCAGCTGAACAATGGTGGGGTATGCCTTCTGCTGGGAGCCGAACAGGATCAGCGCAAGGTTCTGCAGGAAGTAGCTGACGCCGATGGCGGTGATAAGGACGCTGAGGGGCGGCGCCTGACGCAGCGGCTTATACGCCAGAAATTCGATGAGAACGCCGAGCAGCGCGCAGATGAGAATACTGAGCAGCACGGCAATGAGGGGCGGCAGACCCATCTGCGCGACGGCGATGATGCCGGCGTAAGCGCCGATCATGATGATATCGCCGTGGGCAAAGTTCAGCATCTTGGCGATGCCGTACACCATGGTGTAGCCCAGCGCAATGAGCGCGTAGATGCTGCCCAGACTGAGACCGCTGATTAAGGTTTGGATAAAGTGTGTCATGGTAAGTTCAATCCTTTATAGATAGGCTTGTGCCTCCGGACAGGGGGACTGCCCGGAGGACGCCGTTTTGACGGGATAGAATTGCGAAAGGGAAATGGCTTATTCCTGCGTATCGAACAGGGTGCCTACGCCATCGTAGTAGAGGATCGCGCTGGCGTTCTTGTGGGTGTTGCCGTCCGCGCCCCAGGTCATGGTGCCGGTGACGCCCTCAACGGTGAGGGAGGTAAGAGCGGAAGCAAGCGCATCGCCGCTGGTGGAGCCGGCTTTTTCGACGGCAGCCTTGATGACATAGATGGCATCATAGGCATCGGCAGCGAACTGGTCGGGGGTAGCGCCGTAGGCTTCCTGATACTTCTTGACGAAGCTCTGAACATTCTCGGAGGGGTTATCGGCAGCGAAGGGGGTGAGCATCAGAACATTGTTGGCGATGGAGGTATCCTGCTCGACCTTGCCGAGGATACCATCAAGACCATCGGCACCGAAGAAGTAAACATCATCGGCGAACTTGCCGCGAGCCTGGGTAAGGAAAGTGGAGGCTTCCTCCGCGTAGAGGGGGATAAATACCAGCTTGACACCGGAGGAGACCAGCGCGCTGACCTGAGTGGAGAAATCGGTGTTGGTGGTGGAGGTGAAGGTCTGGGTCTCGGCGATGGTGATGCCCAGCTCGCCGCACTTCTCTACGAAAGCGTTATACAGACCGACGGAATAATCGTTATCGCTTTGATAAAGGATACCAACGGTGTCGGTTATGTTATTCTCCTTGATATATTCTGCGGCAGCAGCACCCTGATAGGAATCGTAGAAGCAGATGCGGAACGCGCGGCTGTTGCCGTCGATGCACTTATCGGAGGAGCCGGAGGGGGTGATCAGCAGAACATCATCATCACGGGCAGCGGCAACAACGGAGGCGTTTTCACCGGAGAGAACGCAGCCGAGAGAGACCTCCATGCCCCAGTCCATCAGCTTGCCGTAGGCGTTAACGGCGCTGTCGGATTTACCCTGAGAATCCTGATAGCTGAGTTCGATCTGCTTGCCGGCGATGCCGCCCGCCTCGTTGATCTCTTTGACGGCAAGCTCTGCGCCGTTCTTTTCGGAAAGACCATAGTTGGCATAGGCGCCGGTGAGAGGACCGATACCGCCGATCTTAACGGTGGTGCTTGCGGGGGTATCATTACCGCCGTTATTGGCGGGCTCGCTGCCGCAGGCTGCAAGGGCTGCGACCATAAGAACAGCCATCATCATGCAAAGAAACTTTTTCATTTTTTTCTTACTCCTTTATAAATTGTGTTTAATACCTTCGCTTGGCAAGAGCACATACGGTTTTTGCGGGCATAAATGCCACGCAAAAACTCCGCAGGACTTTTCGGTGAGCGAAAAACAGATGATGACAAGGAAGAGAACCGTAGAAATACTTTGTGTATTTCAAGGTTCGATGACGCAGTCAGCGCTGATTTGCGCCATCGAAAAGCGTGTGTGTCCTTGTCAAGCGAAGGTACATATACAAAAAACGGCCCCGCCGTTTGGCAGAACCGCTTACTGTATCGAAAACAGTTATCGCAAATTCATTCCCAAAACGACCAATATCATCGGCAGCATAATCAGCAGGGGCAGTCGAATAATGCCCAGCAGGCTAATAATGACCGCAACAAAAATGGACGCCATGACCATGGCGCCCATCATAATGACGATATTAGAGTTAGCGGCGGCGCAGGCAGAAGAAGCCTCTGTGCACGCAGAAGCGAAGCTATTGTTCTGATGGGCGGTAACGAACTTCATCATGCCGGGGCTCCTTTCCTTCACCGCTTGGGGTGAACTAATCTTTGATGTTGCAATTTTAGCGCTTTAGTGCAGTGCTGTCAAGCTGAAAATCTGACAAATGCACACAGGAAATCGGATGAAATTTTCGACAACAGGGAGAAAATACACAAAAGGGACGAAGATCACGGGGGATTTCCGAAATATAATTTATGGAGCGCTAAGGAACCATAAATTTTACTGTGGGAAGCTATCCAGACGGTGCAGCACTTTTTTAAGGAAGAAAAGCGACGAGATCAGGCAGACGACCTCCGCGATGGGGAATGACAGCCAGACATCATCAAGGATGCCGGTGAGGGAGAAAAGGTATGCCACCGGAATGAGGACGATGAGCTGACGCCCCAGCGAGACCAGCATGCTGTACATGCTTTTGCCCAGCGCCTGGAACACGCTGCTGGCGACGATGCTGACAGCGGCAAGCGGGTAGGTGAACGAGGTGATGCGGAATGCCGGAATACCAATGGCGATCATGGCTTCGGAGGCATCGAACAGGCGCAGCAGCGGCACTGGCAGGAAGAAGAACGCCGCCCAGCCCAGCAGCATGATGGTAACGGCGGTGACCATGGAGGTGCGGATCGCCTGATGGATACGCCCGCGGTTCTGCGCGCCGTAATTGTAGGCGACGATGGGGACAACGGCATTATTAAGACCGAACAGCGGCATAAAGAAGAAGCTGTTGAGCTTGAAGTAAACGCCGTAGACCGCCGACGCGGTGGTGCTGAATGCCAGCAGGATCTGATTCATCAGATAGGTGGTGACAGAGCCGATGGCGGTCATCAGGATAGAGGGGAAGCCGATGGCGTAGATCTCGCCGATAAGGGGGAGATCAAAGCGGATCTTTTTAAGATTGACACGGACATCGGAGTTGTGCTTCTGATTGAGGATAATACCCAATGCCGCGGCGACAAGCTGACCGATGATGGTGGCGTAGGCGGCACCCTTGACGCCCATGGCGGGGCAGCCGAGGAGACCGAAGATCATAATGGGATCGAGAATGATATTGATGATGGCGCCGATGCCCTGAATGAACATAGTGATGAGGGTTTGACCGGTGCCCTGCAGCATACGCTCGGCGGTGATCTCCACGAAGATGCCGATGGAGCCGATGCAGACAATGGAGAGGTACTCCGCGCCGTACTGGGCAATGATGGGGGAGACGCCCTTCTGCATGGAGAAGTAGAGCTGAGAGCCGAAAGCGCCGAACAGGGCGAACACCACGGCGGTGCAGACCGAGAGCAGCAGCCCGACATTGGCAACTTCCTCGGCGCCCTCGCGGTTTTTCTCGCCCAAACGGCGGGAGAGCAGAGCGTTCATACCCACGCCGGTGCCGGTGGCAAAGGCGATCATCAGGTTCTGAATGGGGAACGCCAGCGAAACGGCGGTAAGGGCGTCCTCGCTGATGCGGGAAACGAAGATACTGTCTACTATATTATAGAGCGCCTGAATGAGCATGGAGATGATGAGCGGTAAAGCCATATTGAAAATGAGCTTTTTGACCGGCATTGTCCCCATTTTGTTTTCTTTGGGCATGGAATTGACGGACATGACAACCTCCGTAAAAGTAATTTTGCATAAATACAGACATAAGGTATAGTATACTCTTACAAAAATAGATTGTCAACGAGAGAAGAAAAAGGGAACAAAAGAGAGAAAAAGGAGGGCACCGACCGGGGAGACAAGACCGGTCGGCACCCTGAGCTAAGAGTGAGAGATGGTGGCTTTTTTACGCTTCAAGCTCCTTCATGCGCTTGGCGAGGAAGGCATCGAAGTTCGCGATGATCTGCTCGAAGGGCTGGGAGGCGTCATCGAGCCCCAGACCGTAGAACGGGGGCATGGGCAGCCCGCGCTCGCGGATCGCCTTCTGCATTTCATCGACATAGACGCCGACGCCCTCGATAACGGCATCGCCGTAATCCAGAGGAGCCTCGGGGGGGCCACCCCAGTTTTCGTCCCAGCTGGTCAGCCCGCAGCCGCAGGTGGGGGAACCATCGCAGCACAGCACCGCCACGGTATCATAATCCATCTGCATGTAGGAGTACATGTAGTCCACTTCCTTTTCCGCCAGCTGACGGCAGTGACGGCGGAAGCCGACATTATCATAGAGGTTCTTGGTGTGCTGCCAGCGCTGAATGCCGAGATACAGCGTCTCGGGGCAGTCCATCTGCTGTACGCCCAGGTCGTACTTCGCAAGGATATCAATGAATTCCTTGCTGAAGCCGCCGTAGCGCGCCAGCGGAAGCACCTTATTATTGGTGTTCAGCAGGCAGCTGGAGCAAAAGACGATCTTTTTGCTGCGGTCGTCATTTTTATTGTTCATTGCCATAAGATTTGCCTTCCTTTGCTTAGAGATTTTCCGCGGTGAGACGGAAATCGATGTTTTCCTGCTTGCCCTCGAATTCCAGTGTGCGGCGGGCGGGCACCGTGCGGCAGACGATACGACCGCGGCGAATGACATAGAGGCACTCGCTTTGCAGGCGGATCGCGTCGAACTCGCTTTCGGCGTCCAGTACGATCATGTTGGCAGGGTTGCCGACTGCCAGACCGTAGCCCTTGAGACGCATGGTGCGGGCGCTGTTGCAGGTGATCATATCAATGAGCTGGGCGACCTGCGGGTAACCGCTGAGCTGGGCGTAGTTCATCAGCAGGGCGGCGCCGGCAAGCGGCGAGCCCTTGCCCATGGGATACCACGGATCCATGATGTCATCGCTGCCGATGCAGACATTGATGCCGTTTGCCAGCAGTTCATCTACGCGGGTGTGACCGCGGTGACGGGGATAGCCGTCGGTGCGGTTTTGCAGGCAGGAGTTGGCGAAGGGATTGGTGACCATGTTCATCTGGGCTTTTTTGAGGAAGCCCATGAGCTTGAACGCGAAGTCATTGTTGTAATTGTGCATGGCGGTGGTGTGGCTTGCCGTAACACGACCCTGCATTCCGCGGACGATGGTCTCCCGTGCCATTGCCTCGACATAGCGGGATTGGTCATCGGTGTTTTCATCGCAGTGAATATCGATGAGAGCGCCGTATTTTTCCGCGAGATCAAAGACGAACTTGACATCGCGCAGACCGTCCTCGGGACTGTACTCCATGTAGGGCAGACCGCCCACAACATCGCAGCCCAGCTTCATGGCGTTTTCCATCAGATCGGTGTGACCCTTTTCGGTGAAGATACATTCCTGCGGGAACGCGACGATCTGAAGATCGACAAGATCCTTCATTTCCTCGCGGACCTCCAGCAACGCCTCCACCACGGTGCCGGTCGGCTCGGTGGCATCGGCGTGGGTACGCAGGAACATGGAGCCGTTGGCGACCTCCCACTTGATGACATCGCGAGCGTTCTTCTTGATGGTCTCCTTGGTAAGACCCTGCATGCGCTCGCCCCAGATGTTGATGCCCTCGATGAGGGTACCGCTCATATTGTAGCGGGGTTTGCCGACGCTGAGGACGGCATCCAGATGTAGATGGGCATCGCAGAACGGGGCGGAGACCAGCTTGCCGGCAACATCAATGACCTCATCGGCAGGGTAGGAAAGCCCGACCCCGATCTCGGCAAAGACGCCGTCCTTGATGTAGAGATCGGTGAGCTCCTGATGACCGCGCATTCTGGCATTTTTGATGAGAATAGTGCTCATAGTTTACTTACCGCCTTTCTCCACGGATTATTTCTTATCGGCGACCAGATAATACAGGATACCGATGACGAGGAAGGTGGGAATGCAGGAACCGAGAACCGGCCAGAAGTAATAGAGCAGGTTGTACATAACGGCGCCGATGAGCCAAATGATGATGGCTTTCCAGTTAAAGCCGCCCTTGAACCAGTACTTGGAGGTGCTGTCCTCTGCCAGCATATCCTCGGGAACCACTTTCTGCTTCTTGATGAGGAAGTAATCCACCAGCATGATGGCGATAAGCGGAACAAAGATGGAGCCGACGATGGTGAGGAAGCTGATGAAATGTCCGATGAGGTTGGGAATTAGTGCGATGCCGGTCATAACGATGCCGCCGATGCCGATGATCTGCCAGGGCTTCGCCTTGGGCCAGACATTGACGAAGGAGATGGAGGCGGAGTAGAGGTTCATAACATTGGTGGTAACAGAGGACAGCACGATGATGAGCAGCGCGGGAATACCGAGCCCCAGAGAAAGCAGCATATCAACAGGGTTGGCATTGCCGGTGGTCATGTAGGAGATGCCGCCCACGAACATGAAGCCCGCTGCACCGGCGAGGGAGCCGATGAGGGTGCCCCAGCTGGAGGAGGACTTGCTCTTGGCGTAGCGGGTGTAGTCGCAGACCATGGGACCCCACGCAAAGGCATTGCTGGCGACGATATCAAGACCGGCAAGCAGACCGATGGCGGCGACAGGCTGATAATTGGTGATGCTGCTCCAGCCGTAGTTCTTGATGATGAGAACGGCGGAAACAACGGTGAGGATCGCCAGCAGCGGAACGGAAACACGCTGCAGCCAGGTGATGGAACGCACACCGTAAGCGGTGATAACAAGCTGAATAATACCGGTGACGATGATCCACAGGGTAAGATTTTCAAAGCCGGTCATTGCCTTGACAATGCTGTTGATGGAGGAACCGCAGATGACGGTAACATTGGCGCCCCAGCCCAGCAGCTGGATACCGTTGGCGACGGAGGGCAGATAAGAGCCCTTGACGCCGAAGGTCATGCGGGTGGCAGCCATGGTGGGGATACGGACATTGAAGCCGATGACACCCAGCGCCAGCAGGGGCAGGAATACCAGAATATTACCGGCGAGCAGAATGAGAATCATTTTGCCGAAGCCCAGCTCCGCCAGCGAGCCGCCGATCATCAGACGGGGAACAGCGACATTGGCGCAGAACCAAATGAACGCCATATCCCACAGACCGGTTTTCTGTTCGGTCAATGGGGTAACGACCAAGCCTTCCTTTTCTAACTTCATAAAATTACACTCCTCAATAATTTTTGAACTCTGTTTTGTGCGCGCGCCACACATTACAGCTTCATGTTACCGTCAATATTCGGGAGTGTCAAATGAGGGGGAGGGGATTTTAAACCCAAAAGGACGGGAAAACATTGCTTTTTGGGCGAGAAAAGTGTATTATTTACGCAAAAGGAGCTTTGCCGTTCCAAATTGCGGCGAAAAAAGTGCTGAATTTTACAAACATACCAAAAAAGAAGCAACAATTTGACGATTTTGAACAAGAAAAAGAAATCGTTAAAGGCAAGACAAAGAAGCGAAATGCATATGGAAGTGTATTTTTACGCAAATTTCTGCATCAAAAAGCGATTAGCAGAGGCTAAAACGGTAAACTGCACAAAAGGAATATCGTATTTTTGGCGAAATGCAAGGGAGGGCAAATATGGCGACCATTCAGGAGATCGCGGCGCGCGCGGGAACATCGGTGGCGACGGTATCGCATGTCATCAACCGGACGCGGTTCGTCAGTGACGAACTGCGCAGCCGGGTGGAGCGGGCGATGGAAGAGCTGGGCGCACCGAAGCAGGAGCGGCGGAAGATCACAGTGGGCTTTTTGCTGCGCAACTACCGGTGCAGCTTTGCCGAGGACCTGATCGACGCCATGCACTGCTGCGAGGATATCCACAGCCGCGAGGAGCTTTCTCACCGCGTGGTGGGACCGGGGGATATCGAGGTGGTCTCGATATTGGTAAAGACCGAGATGACGCTGCAGGAGCTGAAAACCTACCAGAAGCGCTACGGGCTGGATTACATCATACTGGACTACACAGTGCGGCTGGTGCAGACCCGCCACCACGAGACGGTGGAAGCGCCCATCATCTTCCTGAACCATGACCCGAAGGTGTACCCGCGCTGCTACCATATCAACTTTGATTACCGCGCGGCGATGGTGGCGGCGCTGCGGCATATGGTCTCGCTGGGGCACCGCAATATTTTAGTCATCGCCCCCAAGGAAAACCCCTACACCAACCGGCTGGTGCTGGAGACCTGCAAGCTGTTCTACAAGCAGAACCACATGGTATTCCCCGATGAAAATATAGTGGAGATCGAAACCTACCTGTTCCGCACGCTGGCGCTGGAAAACCTGGACCAGGTGCTGGGGACGCTGCAAAGCCGCGGCATTACCGGTATCATCACCACCGAAATGATGGCGACGATGCATGTGGTGGACTATCTGCGCCATAAGGGGGTGGATATGCCGCAGGATATCTCGCTGCTGGCGATCGGGGATATCTTCCTGACCAAGTATCTGTTCTTTAACCGTACCCGCATCGATATGAGGATCATCGAGGTAGTGCAGGATATCATCAGCATAATAAAAGGAAACGGCAGTCAGCGTTTTTACAGCGTTTCGCCGGAATTCATCACCGGTGACAGCACCAAGGCATTGGTTTTTGACCAGTTTGACCGTCCGGGCGCCAGCCAGCTTTCGCTGGAGCTTTCCGAGGCGGATATCCAGAAGGTGCGTGCTGGTGACTACAAGGTGTGCGTTTCCGCCTTTATGGAAACGACGCCGGTTTCCCATTCCCAGCTGGAGGGGCTGCGCGACGGGCTGAACACGCTGGGGATCCACATGGTGCATAAAACCGACGCCCACGGCAGCTACGAGATACAGAATTTGCAGCTGCAGGGCTTCGCTTCGGCAAAGCCGGACGCGGTGATTTGTATTCCCAATCTTGATGAGAGCAGCGTTTCGCCGTTCCGCAAGCACCTGCCCCGCCGAACCAAGGTGCTGTTTTCCTCCTGTGCGCCGACAGGCTTTACCGCAAACCAGTATGACTGCTGCATTGCTAGCAACATGGTGGAAAGCGGCAAGCAGGCAAGCTGGCTGCTGGGCAAATATATGACGGCGCACGGACTGACCCACGCCGCCTATCTGTGCTATGGCGGGGATTCCCAGCCGGCGCGGCACCGTGACCGCAGCGCGATCAGCATACTGGAGGAGGAATTCCCGCTGATCACGCTGGATAAGGTGGTGCAGTACACCGAGGAAACGCAGGCTTATACCATGATAAACGACCTGCTGCGGGAGCTGCCGCAGATAGAGGCGCTGTATATCAGCCAAAGCCGCATGGCGGAGGCGGTGCTGGGGGTGCTTTCGCTGCTGGGGCGTACCGATATCAAGGTGGTGACGCAGGGCGTAAGCCGGGAAGTGATAGACCAGCTGGACGAGCACAGCAATGTCATCGGTGTGGTGGTACCGAACAGCTACGAGATCGGACGGCTGCTGGCGTATGCCTGCGCCCACTACTTCCTTGGGGTGGAGCCGGCTCCCTTTGTAGCGGTCGATCCGGTGGCGTTCACACCGGAAAATCTTTCCGGCGCGTGGCTGAGCGTGATGAAAAAC
>JBNMIL010000043.1:0-13499 GCA_050873265.1 Angelakisella sp.
ACCCGACGGCGCGAAGCGCCGTCGGGTCTGCGACCCCCGAACCCCGCCTGCCGCTTCCCCTGCCGAAAGCGGCAAACCGGCGAAAAAGGCGGCGATAAATCTATCCTCCCCCGAAAGTAGCGGTTTACTCCACAAAAAATTTACACTCTTTTTCTTGTGGTCGGCTTTATTATCGTCTATAATAACAGGTATAGTGGTTTATTCTATGAACAAGGCACAATGTAAGTGTTCCGATGATACTAAGATTATATGGCAAAGGAGAACGACGGCTATGGCAAGAGATATCGGCATTGATCTGGGTACGGCAAATACCCTTATTTATATGAAAGGCAAGGGCATCATTCTGCGGGAACCGAGCGTGGTCGCGGTGGATATCCGCAATGATACCGTAAAATTCGTCGGTGACGAGGCAAAGGAGGTCGTTGGACGCACGCCCGCTTCCATTGTGGCGGTGCGCCCGCTGAAGGACGGCGTCATTGCCGACTTTGATATCGCCGCCAGCATGCTGCAGCTTTTTATCCGCAAGACGCTGGGCAATGTGACCTTCAACCGTCCCCGTGTGGTCATCTGTATCCCCAGCGGCGTCACGGCGGTGGAGCGCCGCGCGGTGCGTGAGGTCGCCTTTAAGGCGGGCGCCAAGCAGGTGGCGATCGTGGAGGAGCCGATGGCGGCTGCCATTGGCGCGGGACTGCCCGTGGCGGAGCCGACCGGCTGCATGGTGGTGGATATCGGCGGCGGCACGGCGGAGGTCGCGGTCATCTCGATGGGCTCCATCGTGGCGAGCCGCAGCGTGCGCAGCGCCGGCGACGAGTTCGAGAAAGAGATCATCGCCTATGTCAAGCGCAAATACAATGTCCTCATCGGTGACCGCACCGCCGAGGAAATTAAGATCGCCATTGCCTCCGCCGCCCCCTACGAGGGCGAGGAGCCTTATTCCGTGATGGGGCGCAACCTGGTGGACGGCTTCCCCAAGGAGGTCACACTGACCCCCGCCGAGATCCGCGAGGTGCTCAGTGAGCAGATCAGCGTCATCATTGATGCCATTCTGACCACGCTGGAGCGCACCCCGCCTGAGCTTTCCGCCGATATTCTGGAGACCGGCATTACACTGGCGGGCGGCGGCGCCCTGCTGCACGGGCTGGATAAGCTGGTGGCGCAGCAGACCGGCATGCCGGTATTCATTGCCGAGGAGCCGCTGGACTGCGTGGCGCGCGGCACCGGCGCCATTCTGGAATCGCCGGAGACCTTCTCCCGCACCCTGTTTTTCGATAACCGCCCCAGCCGTTAAGGCGGGCGTGACCCAAAAAGGAACGATACAGCATGAACGACTTTTTCCGCAGTAAGACCTTTAAGATTATCGCTGTGCTGCTTGCCGCGGTACTGGCGTTCTTTCTGCGTGCGGTATATACCGGCGGGCTGATGCCCGCCCTTTCCCATATCGGCGGGGCGGTGGCAACACCGGTGGGCGAATTCTTTGCCGGCATCGGCAACGCCATCGAGGATTTCTTCCAGCCCATCTTCCACGGACGGGAATTACAGCAGGAAAACGAGGCGCTTCAGCGGCAGGTGGACGAACTGACCCGCCGGCAGGCGGACTATGACGAGCTGAAAAACCAGAACGACCTGTACCGCCGCTTCTTCAGCATCAGCGACAGCAATGCCGACTACACGCTGGAGCCTGCCACCGTCATCGCCCGTGTTCCCGATGACCCCTCCGGCTCCTTTATTATCAATATCGGGCAGTCGCAGGGCATCGTCTCCGGTATGCCGGTCATCACCGAAAACGGTCTGGTGGGCATCGTGGGGCGGGTAAGCGAGCGCTACTGCCGCGTGCAGACCCTGATGGACCCCGCCGTGAGCATCGGCGTGCTGGACAGCACCACGCTGGATACCGGTATCCTGACCGGTGACGCCGCCATGAGCGAGGAGAACACCGCCCGCCTGACCTATCTGCGGCTGCAAAGCGAAGCCGCCGCGGGCAACCTGATCCTGACGAGCGGCTACGGCGAGATGATCCCGCAGGGGCTGACCGTCGGCTATCTTTCGGAGGTCTCGCTTGCCTCCAGCGGCTTGACCCGTGAGGGCATCATAGACCTTTCCGCCCGACCGGAAAACGCCCGACAGGTCTTTGTCATCACCGATTTTACCGTGACCCAAACCCCTACGGAGGAATTACCCGCCGAGGAGACCCCGTAACGATATTTTAGCAAAGAAGGAGGCGCCGCATGGAGCTTTACCGCTGGTATATCCTCAAATACGGCGCTTATGCCTTGATCGCCGTGCTGCTGTTCCAGCTGCAGTCGGTGCCCGCCCTGCTGGAGATCGGCGGGGTGCGTCCGCTGCCGGTGGCGGCGCTTGCCATTCTGGTCGCCACCATGGAGCGGGAGCTGCCCGGCGTGCTGTTCGGCATTTTCTGTGGCTACCTGTGCGACCTTTACAGCGTGGCGCCCATGGGCTTTTATATGCTGTTTCTGGCGGCGCTGGGGCTGTTCGCGGGGCTTATTATCCGCAACTATTTACAGCCCAGCCTGCCTATCGTAATGGCGGCGGTGCTGATCGCCGCGTTTTTCTGCCGGCTGGTGCTGTTCCTGTTCCGCTACACGCTGGCGGGGGTGGCGGGCGCCGCGCCGCTGCTGCTGCGCTACGACCTGCCCCATGCCATCTACACGGCACTGCTGGCGATCCCGCTGTATTTCCCCGTGCGGGCGCTGCACCGCATGGCGGAGGAACGCACCGACACCCGCCTTTAAGCTGAACCTTGTGTCCGTGCAAAGGGGCGGCTCCGCCGCAGAACCGGCGCGGCAAAGCCGCGCCGAGGGCGGTCGCAGACCGCCTGCCCCGCCCCGCGGGGCGTTCTGCGGCGGAGTGCCGCCCCCTGCACGGACTTTTCCGTTCATTTCAAAATCCTGACCGCTCACAGAAAGGAGCCGAGCCTATGTACCCCACCGAGAAAAAGCGATATATCATACTGGGCGCGGCAGTCGGCGCCGTTTTTCTGTTTTTTGTCGTCGTAATGATGATCACCCAGCTGCGGGACGGCGAGGACTACGCCCATCAGGCGGTCACCGGCGCCTCCATCACCCAGCAGACCTCCGCCGCGCGCGGGGAGATCGTGGACGCGGCGGGGCGTGCCTTTACCGGCAATACCACCATCTGCAATATCACCATTGACAGCAACTACTTTACCGAGCAGGAGCTGAACCCCCTGCTGCTTACCCTGACCGAGCTGTGCAGCCGCTACGGCTGCGAATGGCGGGACGAGCTGCCCATCTCGCAGGAGGCGCCCTACACCTTTACCGGCAGCGAAAGCGACCTGCGGGCGCTGCGCAGCAAGCTGCAGCTAAGCGAGGCCGCCACGCCGGAGGACGCCCTGTACTGGCTGCGGGAGCTTTATAACCTGAACGACTACACCGATACCGATGTGCTGGATAAGCTGCGCAGCCGCAACAAGATAGAGACCCTGACCGACGCCGAGGCGCTGGACTGGCTGCGGGATTACCGCAAGACCCCCGACGCCACCGATGAGGAGCTGATCGCCTCGCTGCGGACGCAGTACCGCATGTACCGCTACACCCCCGAGGAGCAGCGGCTGCTGGCAGGGATCCGCTACACCATGACCCAGTCAGAGTTTACAAACTACAACCCCTACACCTTTGCCACCGATATCAGCGATGAGCTGCTTGCCGCCATCAAGGAGAGCAGCAGCCGTCTGCCCGGCGTGGACGGCACCACCGCGCCGGTGCGTACCTACCTTACCGGCAGCCTTGCCGCCCATGTGCTGGGCGTCACCGGCTCCATCAGCGCCGAGGAATACAACCGGCTGAAGGAGGCGGGGGAGACCTACTCGCTGGATAACCCCTCCGGCTACCGCATCAGCGATACGCTGGGCAAAAGCGGCATTGAGCGGGTGATGGAGGACGAGCTGCGCGGGCAGAACGGTCTGCGCACCGTGGTACAGGACCAGGAGGGCAATGTGATACGGGTGGAGGAAACGGTGGAAGCCGTCCCCGGACACACCGTGCAGCTTACCCTGCTGCAAAGCGTGCAGGCTGCCGCCCAGCAGGCGCTTGCCGACCGTATAGCATACCTGAACAACAATGCCCCCGCCACCCGCGGTAAGGAAGCCGAAGCGGGTGCGGTGGTGGCAATCGATGTAAAGACCGGCGGCGTCATTGCCATGGCAAGCTACCCCGATTACAGTTTAGATGAATACTACGAGACTTACTCCGAGCTGGTGCAGCTAAGTCCCTCGCCGCTTTTGAACCGCGCGACGCAGGGACTGTACACCGTGGGCAGTACCTACAAGCCCGCTGTTTCGCTGGCGGCGCTGGATACCGGCACCGTGACCGCCTATGACCGTATCAACTGCACCGGACGCTATACCTATTACCGCGACTATCAGCCCGTCTGCGAGGGTGTACACGGTCCCATCAATGTCATCGACGCGCTGCGCGTTTCCTGCAATATCTTCTTCTACGATATGGGACGACGCATCGGCATCGAGAAGATCAACGAATACAGCTACGCGCTGGGGCTGGGGCATACCACCGGAATCGAGATCCCCGAGCTTGCCGGTCAGCTCTCCTCGCCGGAGACCCGCGCCGCCATTGGGGAGGACTGGTACGAAAGCTATGATCTCCAGTCCGCCATCGGGCAGCTGGATAATCAATTCACCATATTGCAGATGGCAAGCTACACCGCCACCCTTGCCAGCCGCGGGCAGCGCATGCAGGTCCATCTGGTGGATAAAATTTGGGACTACAACATGCAGAATGTACTGTATGAGGCGCAGCCCACCGTGGTGGAGACCATCGAAGCCGACGATACCACCTGGGACGCCATTCAGGAGGGCATGACCCGCAGCTGCTACAACGATAACTACGGACGCGGCACCAGCTTCGGCACATGGGGCAACACCCGCGGCAAGACCTGGAGCATGTACGGCGTCAATATCGTGGTGGCGGGCAAGACCGGCTCCCCGCAGCGCGGCGACGGGCTGGTCAACTCCTGCTTTATCTGCTATGCCCCTGCCGATGACCCGCAGATCGCCGTGGCGGTCATTATCGAAAAGGGCTATGAGGGCGACCGCGCCGCCCCTGTTGCCAAGGCGGTGCTGGAGGAATATTTCTTCGGCGAGGACGGCATCTACCACCAGAACAAGCTGGACTATCTGGCACGGCAGAGCGCGGAACGTGCCGAGAATAACTGACCTTTTCCGGTTCAATATCCTGTCCTCCGGTTTCCCCTTTGGGGAGAGCCGGAGGGCTTTATTTTTCGGCGGCGGGAGGGGGAGGACCCAGCCGCAGGCTGCCCGTCCCGTCGGGACGGGCACGGCGGTCTGCGACCGCCGGCGGCGCCGCGCGCCGCAGCCTGCGGCTGGGCACCCCGTTCCCGCGCGAATTCCAAAGGGTCAAATATGACCCACCCCCGCCGAAAAAGCGACCGATATCCCCCTCCTTTTGGCAGGGTGCAGTAAGCGGCGGGAATTTTCTACTGGAACCTGCACAAATTTTCTCCGACGGGGCTGCAACCCTTTGCATTTTGCAAAATGATATGATATGATATGCGTGGAAAGCTGTTCGGCAGCTTATTTTATTCTGCACGCTATCACCAAAAAAGGAGGGGCAGCCGCTGTGCGTAGCATTGTAATGACAGCCGGCTGCAGCGGCTGCGGCTCTGCCGCCGTGACCGCCGCCGTAGCGGTGCAGATGGCACGGCAGGGCAGACGGGTGCTGCTGGCAGATGCCACCGCCGGTCTGCGCCGCATGAACCACCTGCTGGGGGTGAAGGAGGAAGCGCTTTTTGATCTTTCCGACCTGCTGGCGAGGCGCTGCGCCCTGCCAAACGCGCTGCTTGCCGCCCGTACCGCGGGGCTGACGCTGCTTCAGGGCGCCGCCGCGATAGACTGGATACCGCATACCGCCGAAATACAGCTTTTGTGCGAGGAGATCAGCGACACGGGGCAATATGATGTACTGCTGTGGTACTGCCCCGCCGGCGCTGGTGCCCTGCAAAAGGGACTGCTGCCCGCTGCCGAAACACTGGTTTTCACCACCGACCTGACCCCGCAGAGCATTGACGCCGCCGTCAAGACCGCCGCGTGGTGGGCTGGGCTGGGCGCGCAGAATATGCGCACGGTCTTTAACCGGGTGGGACGCCGCCTGCCGAAGGAGCTGGGCTATCCCCATCTAGACGCCGTGCTGGACGCCATCGGCGCTCGCCTGCTGGGTATGATACCGGAGGACGCGGAGCTGCCGTTCAGCGCCGCCACCGCCAATATCGCCTGCCGCCTGTGCGGAGAAAGCCGCCCGCTGCTGGCTGTGTATCAGCCGTAACCATATAGTATCGAAAGTTTGCCAAAGGAGGCATTTTAATATGAATATCGCACTTATTGCCCACGACGCCAAAAAGGAACTGATGGTTCAGTTCTGCATTGCCTATTGCGGCATTCTCAGCCGCCACAACCTGTGTGCCACCGGCACCACCGGCAAGCTGGTCTCGGAGGCGACGGGTCTGCGGATCACCTGCTTTATGGCAGGCAGTCAGGGCGGCGACCAGCAGATCTCCTCCCGCATCTCCTGCAACGAGATCGACCTCCTGCTCTATTTCCGCAATCCCATCGGCGCCAAGGCGACCGAGCCGGACGAGGCAAGCCTGCTGCGCCTGTGCGATGTCTACAATATCCCCTACGCCACCAATATCGCCTCCGCCGAAGCCATGATCCACGCCCTGGAAAACGGCGACCTGGACTGGCGCGATATCGTCAATCCCAAAAAGTAAACCCGTTCTCCCGCGCCCCCGCTTCACCACGGAACGGGGGCTTTTGCTTTTTGTACTATTCTTCACTCTTAGCGTAGGACTGCTGTGTTTGCCAAGAGCAGGAGCAACAAACCAGAAAGTATTTGCTCACTATCCCCATAGTTCCCCTCCTCAGAGGAGGGGAGAGGGGTGGTGGTTCGCCCGTCGCGCTCCAGCGCGCGGGCGATAAAAACGCGTCGCAGACACTTTTTGAGCGCATCTGCGCGCCGTACGGATTTGTTTTTCTGCGGCAGCAGAAAAACAATATCCGTATCCAGCGCAGCCAAGCGTTGCGGGTTTTTAGGGCAGCAGCCCTAAAACGCTTTTGGGTACTTTTGGCGGGTCAAAAGTACCACCCCGCCGGTAGGCGAACAAGTTAAGTTTTAATTAAAAGCCTATAATACGGTAAACAACTGTTATCGTAGCCCTCTTACAAACCATTCCTTTTCACTCTTCCCTTTTCCCCAAACCTATGCTAAAATAAACCACAGACCGGCGCCACCGCCGCCATTTTCGTAATAAGGAAGGAAGTACCCCTATGGCGATCCTCACCACCCGCCCCCGCGGCACCAATGATTTTCTCCCCGCCGAAACCCCCCGCTGGCAGTATGTCGAGCGCACCCTGCTCTCCACTGCCGCCCTGTACGGCTACGGCGAGATCCGCACCCCTACCTTCGAGCATACCGAGCTGTTCCAGCGCGGGGTAGGCGATACCACCGATGTGGTCAACAAGGAAATGTACACCTTTACCGATAAGGGCGACCGCTCTATCACCCTGCGTCCGGAGGGCACCGCCGGCATCTGCCGTGCCGCCATCGAAAACGGTCTGCTGGGCGACGCCCTGCCCCTCAAGGTCAGCTATGTCTTTAATTGCTTCCGGTACGAGAAAGCCCAGCGCGGGCGCTTCCGCCAGTTCCACCAGTTCGGCGTGGAGTGCTACGGCGCCACCCAGCCCGTCACCGATGCCGAGGTCATCTCGCTGGCGTGGGAGGGCATGCAGACCCTCGGGCTGAAGGATCTGACCCTTGCCGTCAATTCCATCGGCTGCCCCGCCTGCCGTGCCGAGTACCACAAGGCGCTGCGCGCGTATTTCGAAAGCCGTCGGGAAGAGCTGTGCGAGACCTGCAAGGAGCGTCTGGAGAAAAACCCCATGCGCATTCTGGACTGCAAATCCCCCGTCTGCGGCGAGATCGCCAAGGGCGCGCCCCGTGTGCTGGATTACCTCTGCGATGACTGCCGGAACCACTTTGAAAAGGTGCAGACCCTGCTGAAGGACGCCGATATTCCCTTTACCGTCGATGCCGGCATCGTCCGCGGGCTGGATTACTACACCCGCACCGTCTTTGAGATCTCCATTCCCGGCTTCCCCGCACTGTGCGGCGGCGGTCGCTACGGCGGGCTGAGCAAGCAGCTCGGCGGTCCCGATGTGGAGGGCATCGGCTTTGCCATGGGTCTGGAACGGCTCATTATGGTGATGGAGCAGCAGGGCTGCGACTTCCCCGAGCCGCAGCAGTGCGATCTTTACATCGCCTCGATGGGCGAAGCCGCCGCGGAGGAGTCGTTCCGCCTTACCACCCAGCTCCGTCGGGAGGGCTACGCCGTCCAGTGCGACCTGATGGGGCGCAGCGTTAAGGCGCAGATGAAGTACGCCAATAAGATCGGCGCCCTGTACAGCATGGTGCTGGGCGACAGCGAGCTGGAGAGCGGCACCGCCCAGCTGAAGCAGATGGCGACCGGCACCGCAAAGTCCATCTCCCTTGCCCATTTCCTGCCGGAATTCGAGACCGAGATGCAGAACGGCTGGTTCGCCGCCGCTGCCGAAGCCGCCGAAAATATTGACCGTTAAAGCAGTAGAGCCTGTGCCTAAAAATGCCTCCCTTGTGTAAAGGGAGGTGGCACGGCGAAGCCGTGACGGAGGGATTGTATGCGGCCAAAGCACAATAAAGCGCTTACCCCCATGGCAAAACTATTGCGTAGAAATATGACAAAAGAAGAACGCCATCTCTGGTACGATTTTCTGCGTCAACACCCTGCCCGGTTTTCCCGTCAAAAAGTTCTTGGTCGCTATATAGCTGATTTTTACAGTGCAAAAGCGCGGCTGGTAATAGAGCTTGACGGGTCACAGCACTACGAGGAACAGAATATAGAACAAGATGCTGCACGCACCGCTTTTTTAGAGGGCTATGGGCTGACCGTCATTCGTATTCCAAACAACGAAATCATGCAAAATTTTGATGGCGTTTGTTCCTACATTGACCTTGTTGTTCAACAATCCCTCAGTCAGCCTGACGGCTGACAGCTCCCTTTCCGCAAGGGAGCCTTTCTTTTTGCAAAACCCGCCGCAAAACCCTTTGACAGCACCGCTATCTGTGCTATAATAAATTGTTAATAAACCAAATTTCCGCTTTCTCGGCAAAAATGGGCGGTCACGCCTCCGCTTTTTGTCGGGCTGACCCTTACGGGCAGCCCTCCCCCGCTGCGGCGCGCCCGCCCCACCGTGCAAAGCGCTATTCCCCAAAACAAAAGGAGTGCAAAAGTTATGGCAGACACCATGAAAGGTCTGAAGCGCACCCACTACTGCGGCACCGTCACGCCGGAAATGATCGGCAGGGAAGTGGTGGTATGCGGCTGGGCGCAGAAAACCCGCGATATGGGCACACTGGTCTTTATCGACCTGCGCGACCGTACCGGCATCGTTCAGCTTGCCTTCGATGATAAAACCGACGCCGGGCTGCTGGCGAAGGCGCAGAAGGTGCGCGCCGAGTATGTGCTGATGGCGCGCGGCATTCTCCGCCGCCGTGAATCCGTCAACCACGAGATCCCCACCGGCGAGGTGGAGGTCTATGTCAGCGAGCTGCGGGTGCTGGCGGAAAGCAATACCCCTCCCTTCGCCGTCAGCGATGACAGCAAGGGCGTCAAGGAGGATCTGCGCCTCAAGTACCGCTACCTCGATCTGCGCCGCCCCGAGATGCAGAATGCCATTGCCATGCGTCACCGCATCGTCAAGGTCGCCCGCGACTACTACGATACCAACGGCTTTTTGGAGATCGAGACCCCGATCCTCATCAAGTCCACGCCGGAGGGCGCCCGCGACTATCTGGTGCCCAGCCGTGTGCAGCAGGGCAAATTCTACGCCCTGCCCCAGTCCCCCCAGCTTTATAAGCAGATCCTGATGTGCTCCGGCTTTGACCGCTATATGCAGATCGCCCGCTGCTTCCGCGATGAAGACCTGCGTGCCGACCGCCAGCCGGAATTCACCCAGATCGATGTGGAGATGTCCTTCATTGACGAGGAGGACATCATGGCGATGAACGAAGGCTTTATGAAGCGTGTCTTCAAGGAAGTGCTCGGCAAGGATCTTGAAACCCCGTTCCGCCGCATCAAGTATCAGGACGCCATGGATAACTACGGCATCGATAAGCCCGATACCCGCTTTGACCTCAAGCTACACGATCTTTCCGAGATCCTGAAGAATACCGGATTTTCCGTCTTCTCCGGCGCCATTGCCGGCGGCGGCTCGGTGCGCGGCATCAATGCCAAGGGCGCTGCCGAAAAGCTCTCCCGCAAGGAGATCGACAAGCTCGCCGATTTTGTAAAGACCTACCGCGCCAAGGGTCTTGCCTATACCCGCTGGACGCACGAGGGACTTACCTCCAGCTTCGAGAAATTCCTCACCGAGGAGGAGATCGCCGGGATCCACAAGGCGCTGGACGCCGAGGAGGGCGACCTGCTGCTCATCGTCGCCGATGCCAAGAATGAGGTCGTCTACGATTCGCTGGGTCAGCTGCGTAACCACCTCGCCCAGAAGCTCGATCTTATTGAGCCGGGCACCTTCGACCTTTTGTGGGTCACCGAGTTCCCGCTGTTCGAGTACAGCGAGGAGGAGGGACGCTACATGGCGAAGCACCACCCCTTCACCTGCCCCATGCTGGAGGATCTCGATATGATCGAAAGCGACCCCGGACACTGCCGCGCCCGTGCCTATGATATGGTCATGAACGGCTGCGAGGTCGGCGGCGGCTCCATTCGTATCAATACCATGGAGCTGCAGGAGCGTATGCTGGTCGCTTTGGGCTTCACGCCGGAAAGCGCCGAGGAGCGCTTCGGCTTCCTGCTGGAGGCATTCCGCTACGGCGCGCCGCCCCATGGCGGTATGGCATTCGGTCTCGACCGTCTGGTCATGCTGCTGCTGGGCAAGGAGTCCATCAAGGAGGTCATCGCCTTCCCCAAGGTGCAGAACGCCAGCGAGCTGATGAGCGGCTGCCCCGCCGAGGTAGAGGAGAAATCCCTTGCCGAGCTTGCCATCAAGGTCGACCTGCCCCAGGAGTAAAAAAATTCAGTCCCTGCCGCCGGGCAGGGACTTTTTCTCTGCCCTTGACTTTTCCACCCGCTTCCGCTATCTTGTGGATAAAGAACTTTTGCGGGGGAGGGGACACCATGACCGATCTTGAGATCATTCGGCTGGTATTCGGCATCTTTTTAGGGGTTGGCGGCGGCGTACTGCTGCTTTTGGCGTTTACCGTCGGCTATAAATATCTTGTGATGGAGCGCCGCTGCACCTGCCGCACCAACGGCACCGTCACGGGGTACAGCGCCGTTTCCTACGGGGGCGAGGGCAGCGCCGTACATCTGCCGGCGGTGCGCTACACCGTGGAGGGGCAGGAGTATCGGGTCACGGGTCCCCGCTATCGTGGTTATGTCACCCGCACCGTCAGCACCCCCTTTGCGGAAAACGCCTGCCGCTGCTACGAGAAAAACGGCGTCCTGCACATCGAGCGCAGCCGCAATTCCTTCGCCGGTATCAGCCAAAACCCGTTGGCGGAGCAGTACCCCATCGGCACGGTGCTGCCCGTCTGGTTCGACCCGCAAAAACCAAAGCTCAGCTATGTACTGCGCTGCCCCAACAACAAGTGGATCTTCTGGCTGCTGTTCCTTTTCGGTCTGGTGGTCTGGCTTGCCTGCGCGCTGATCCTCATTCTGCTGTAAACAAAGCCCCGAAAGAGGGAGCCGCCGCTCTCCTTTCGGGGGTTTTTGCAAAATCGGCAATCCGCCGTTTGGTTATTCGGTAAAACGGAATTTATCGGCACAAACAGTCTGCCGCTTCATCTTCGGTTGCAGCAAAAAACACATCATATCCTTGGTTACTCTCATAGATAAAGTCATGTAAGGGTTTGCTGGTGTAGTGAGAAAAATCGCCATAGATGGCAATTCGCCCGCCATAGTTTATATATTTCTGGAGAATGTCGCCCGCAAGACCGGAACTGAGGATGAAAAATTCCTCTTTGATCAGCTTCTTGTCGATCGCGATATTTTTTGTCCCAAAATTATACTTTGCTGTCATCAGCAGGTCGAGCGCAGACTGTACATCTGTAATCACGATCGTATCACTGCGAACAGCTGCGCAGACGGTGCCATTCTTCTCAATTTTCTCTATATTCATGATTGCCTTCTCCTTCAAATTCCAGTTTATAAAATCCATTGGCTTCATATCATCACACAGCAGCCAAGAGCACACGAACAGCCGTATCGGAGTAACCTGCCGCGGCTGTTCACTGTTTTTTCGAGATTTACCAGCCCATTCCGGCGTTTTTGTTCTGCCGTCTCGCTTCAGAATTCGCTTTTCTTATCCCGCAGCATCAGCTCGGTCAGCGCCGCGGCAGGCTCCTTGCCGTGGAACAGGATCTCGTTCACGCACTCGCAGATGGGCATATGTACCCCCAGCCGCTTCGCCAGCGCCGTCACGCTTTGGGCAGCATAGTAGCCCTCCACCACCGCGTGCCGCTCGCCCAGGTCGCCCGCAATGTGCGCCCCCTGTCCGATGGCGACGCCCGCCATGTGGTTGCGGGAATGGGGCGAGGTGCAGGTCACGACCATATCACCCAGCCCCGCCAGCCCAAAGCAGGTGGTTTCCTCTCCGCCCGCCGCTTTGATCAGGGCGGAAAGCTCCACCAGCGCGCGGCTCATCAGCAGCGCCTTGGCATTGTCGCCGCAGCCCATGCCCTCCGCCATGCCCGCCGCCAGCGCTATGATGTTCTTCGCCGCGCCGCACAGCTCCACACCGGTCACATCGGTGCTGCTGTAAACACGGAAGCACGGGTTCATAAAGAGATCCTGCACCCGCTCGGCGACCGCTCTTTCGGGGCACGCCGCCACACAGCCGGTGGGCATCTCCCGTGCCACCTCCTCCGCGTGGGAGGGACCCGAAAGCGCCGCTACCGCGTAGTCCGGCAGCACCTCGTTCAGGATCTGCGACATGCGCAGCCCGCTCTGCGGCTCCACGCCCTTTGCCGCCGTCACCAGCACCGTCCCCGCCGTCAGGTAGGGCTTTACCCGCTCGGCGGTCTGCCGCATGGCATAGCTGGGCGGCGCAAAGACCACCAGCTCACAGCCGCTCACCGCCTCCTCGCGGTGGGTCAGCCGCAGGGCAGGGGGCAGCGGGATATCGGGCAGCATCTTATTCTCGCCCCGTTCCCGCAGGGCACGGCTCTCCTCCTCGCAGTACGACCACAGCGTAACCTCGTTCCCGTTCTTTTGCAGCAGCAGCGCCAGGGCGGTCCCCCACGCGCCGCTGCCCAGTACAGCGATCTTCATTTTCGGTTCCTCCTTGCCGGCTCCTCCGGCGGGTCTTGTCAGCTTTTTATCGTCGGTGCAGGGGGTGGGGGAGGGGCGCAGCCTCCGGCGGCTCCGCCGCCGCTGCGGCC
>JBNMIL010000044.1:0-13370 GCA_050873265.1 Angelakisella sp.
AATAGACTAACATTATGAATATTCCGACTAAGGACGCCGAATTTTCTTATGCTATAATAAACTTAAGAACATAAGCCCTGCGGCAAGGAACCCCGCCGTAGGGGAAAGGATATAAAATATGCAAGGATTTTTACTCTCCATCAGGGTCGTCACCCCGATCCTGCTGATGCTGGGCGTCGGCATGCTGGTGCGGCGGCTGGGCTGGGTGGACGAAAAATCACTCAATGTGATGGATCGTCTGGGCTTTAAGCTGCTGCTGCCGACCCAGCTTTTTTACAGCCTGTACCGCGCGGAATGGGATGTTTCGGTTTACGGCAAGCCGCTTTTGGCGTCCATCGTTATCATTCTCATCATTCTGGTGCTGGCGCTGCTCATCTTCGGCAAGCTGGAGCCGGATCCGAAGCGGCGCGGACCGGTTATTCAGTGCGAGATCCGTGTGAATTTCGTTATCTTCGGCATGGCGATCATTGCCTCGCTGTACGGCAGTGAAAGCACCGGGCTGATCGCTCTTATGGCAGCGATCATTATTCCGCTCACCAGCACCATTTCCGCCATTCTGTTCGAGGTGTACCGCGGCGGTAAAGTAAAGCCTGCCATGCTGCTGCTCAATATTATCAAGAACCCCTACCTCATCGGCGCGGTTCTGGGGCTTGTTTTCCTGCTGCTGCGTATCCCACTGCCCCAGCCGGTCGAGAAAACGGTCAGCGACATCGGCGGCATGGCAACGCCCTTCTGCCTCATCGTGCTGGGCGGCAGTATCCATCTTTCCCGCTTCGGCGATTACGGGCGCTCCCTGTGGCTGGCGGTGCTGGGCAAAAGTGTTGTCATTCCGCTAGTGTTTATTCCGCTGGTGGTACTGGCGGGCTTCCGCGGGGAGACGCTGGCGGCGCTGGCTGTCATGCTGGCTTGCCCCACGGCAGTCTCCGGCTACACGCTGGCAAACCAGTGCGGTGCCGATGGCGAGCTTGCGGCACAGCTCATTGTGGTGACAACACTGTTCTCGGTCGTTACCATGTTCTTTACCATCTGGCTGCTCACCTCCATGGCGCTGATATAAGCGATATAAGTATGAAAAAAGACGGGCTTATCCGGTGTGGATAAGTCCGTCATTTTGCTTTATTACGGAAGGAGTGAGCCTGTAAGCCGAGTTCTGTCTGGGACAACAATCTATCTACGCCTGCCGTTGCCGACAGGCTCCAGCCACTCTTTTGGGGATCGGGACGGGCAGCCCCATGTGATCCCGCTTGGTGTTGCTCCGGATAGGGTTTACATAGCCTTTGGGTCTCCCCAAAGCTGGTGAGCTCTTGCCTCGCCTTTCCACCCTTACCCCTTGCGGGGCGGTATCTCTCTGTTGCACTTTCCCGGGCGTCGCCGCCGGCTGCCGTTAGCAGCTATCCTGCCCTGCGGAGCTCGGACTTTCCTCATGCGGGGTCTTTCGAGCACCCGCCCGCTGTTGTCCGGCTCACTCCTTCGGTAAATCAGTATATCACAGCCGGAGCCATCAAATCAAGGCTCCTCGGCAAGTTTGGCATTGACGGCGCGGAAAACCGCTTCGTCTGCCTTGCACACCCGCCGGTCATAGGTCAGCAGTCCGTTGCGCTCGCCCTCCACATCGCTCACCTGTGTATAGACGGCGGCGGCAAGACCCATCGCCTTGGCGGGAAGGATCTGCTCCTCCATCAGCGCGCGGAACGCCCGGTTGAATTCCGCCGGATCGGTGATCTTCTTGTAGCCGAATTCGCTCCCATCGCCCCAGCAGTGTCCGGGGACGGCGCAGTTGTAGCCGCCGTATTCCGTCAGGCACACGGGACGCTGTTCACCGGCGGGCTGCCGGTGGTGATAGGGGCGGAAGTACCAGTGGATACTCTTGATATCGCCGCCGCCCTGATCGTACCAGCCGCTGGCGTGGTCAATGGGGCGGGTGTCGTCCCGCTCCCGGATAAATTCCGTCGCTTTCAGGGCGTCGAACTGCCCCCAGCCCTCGTTAAAGGGCACCCACAGCGCCAGACTGACGGTGTTATACAAAAGGTCGATCATCTGCCCCAGCTCCTCATAGTAGTGGGCGCGCCCTTTTTCGTCGGTGCGGGAGAAGTAGCGGTAGCGGTCGTCCTTCACCCGCAGCCCCAGGTTGGAGAACACATAGATGGAAAGCGGGGAATAGCGGTCGCCGCCGTTTATCATGTCCTGCCATACCAGCATGCCCAGCCGGTCGCAGTGGTAGTACCAGCGCAGCGGCTCCACCTTGATGTGCTTGCGCAGCATGTTAAAGCCGAGGCGCTTCATCTCGGTAATATCGTGGATCAGCGCCTCGTCGCTGGGGGCGGTGTAGTAGCCGTCGCTCCAGTAGCCCTGGTCCAGCAGCCCGTTCTGGAAATAGGGCTTGCCGTTCAGCAGCAGGCGGGGCAGCCCTTTCTCGTCCTTCCCGATACCGAAGGAGCGCATGCCAAAGTAGCTTTCCACGGTGTCGCCGCCCGCAAGGGCGATGGTGACATCATAGAGGAATGGATCCTCCGGCGACCACAGGCGCAGCCGCTCCGCCGGAATGGTGAGCAATGCCTCGCCGTCCGTGCCCGTCTCCCCCTCGGCGATCATGTCACCGTCTTTGTGAACGGTGATCTTGGCATGGGCGGGGTCGTCGGCGTCCAGCCGGAAGTGAACGGTATTTTTCTCCGGCTGGGGGGTGATGCGCAGGGAGCGCAGATAGTTCTGCGGTACGCACTCCAGCCACACCGTCTGCCAGATACCGGACTGCGGCGTGTACCAGATGCCGCTGTTTTTCAGCCGCTGCTTGCCGCGGGAAAGGGAACCGGTATCGGTGGGGTCGGTGACACACAGTTCCAGCGTAAAGGTGCTGCCGGCAAGGCAGTCGGTCAGCTCAAAGGTGAAGGGCAGGTAGCCGCCGGTATGCTGCCCCAGCTCTTTGCCGTTCAGCCATACCGTGCAGCGCTGGTCTACGGCGCCAAAGTGCAGCAGCAGGCGTCCCGCCGGATAAAAGCCCTCCGGCAGGGTGACGGTACGGCGGTACCACAGGTACTCATCGGGCTGCAAAATATGCCCCACGCCGGAAAGCGGCGTCTCCGGCGAAAAGGGAACAACGATCTCCCCCTGCATGGCGGCAGGCTTTTCCGGCGTTTTGGTAATGGCGTATTCCCACACGCCGTTCAGGTTCAGATAGCTGCTTCTTTTCAGCTGCGGACGGGGGTATTCCGGCAGGGGGTGTTCCCGGTCAAGTGTTTCTCCCCATGGGGTCAGCATGGCTTCTGTCATGGCAGGTTTCGCCTTTCTGTCGTAGTTTTGTGCGGTGTGCGGCAGGGCGCCCCGCAGGGCACCGCCCGGCGGGCGGTGTAACCGAGCTTCGCTCGGCTCCGGCGGCTTCGCCGCCGCCCCTGCGGGGCGCCCATACCCGCACACAGCGGGTTTTCGGTCAAGTTGCGTCCCAGCGGTCTTCCCAGTGCTGCACCCGCCCGATGGCTTTATCCCAGCCGCGCAGGTTCCGTTCGCGGGCTTCGGCAGTCATCTGCGGAGTATACAGCTTATCCAGTGTCCACTGCTCCCGAATTTCGTCCAGGTCGTTCCACACGCCGGTGGCAAGACCGGCAAGGTAGGCGGCGCCCAGCGCCGTCGTCTCACGGATCATGGGGCGGCGAATGGTGGTATTGATGATGTCGCTTTGGAACTGCATCAGGAAGTTGTTGGCGGAAGCGCCGCCGTCTACCCGCAGCTCCTGCAGGCGGATCCCGGTATCCCGCTCCATCGCCACCAGTACGTCGCGGCTCTGGTACGCGATGGATTCCAGCGCGGCACGAATGATGTGTTTACGGTTGCAGCCGCGGGTCAGCCCCATGATGGCGCCGCGGGCGTACATGTCCCAATAGGGCGCGCCCAAACCGGTAAAGGCAGGCACCACATACACGCCGCCGTTATCCTCCAGGCGGGTGGCAAAATATTCGCTGTCCGCCGCCTCGTGAATGAGGTGCAGCTCATCACGGATCCACTGAATGACCGCGCCGCCGATGAAAACGCTGCCCTCCAAAGCGTAGCGGGCAGTGCCGTCGGCGCTTGCCGCCATGGTGGTCACCAGCCCGTTTTTGCTCTGGAAAATATCCGTTCCGGTGTTCATCAGCAGGAAGCAGCCGGTGCCGTATGTATTCTTTGCCTCGCCGGGGGCAAAGCAGGTCTGCCCGAACAGCGCCGCCTGCTGGTCGCCGGCACAGCCCGCAATGGGGATCTCCACACCGGCATAGTTCATGGTGCCGTAAACGGCGCTGGAGGGCTTGACCTCCGGCAGCATGCTCATGGGGATATCCAATGCTTCGCAGATTTTTTTATCCCAGCACATGTGGCGGATATCGTACAGCATGGTGCGGCTGGCGTTGGTGTAGTCAGTGACATGCGCGCGCCCGCCGGTCAGCTTCCAGATGAGCCAGGTATCCACGGTGCCGAAGAGAAGGCGTCCCTCCTCAGCCATTTTGCGGGCGTCCGGCACATTGTCCAAAATCCACTTGATCTTGGTGCCGGAAAAGTAGGCATCGATGAGAAGCCCCGTGTGCTCACGGATATAGTCCTCCAGCCCCTGCCGCTTCAGCTCCTCGCAAAGCGGCGCGGTGCGGCGGCACTGCCACACAATGGCATTGTAGATGGGTCGACCGGTCTCCTTATCCCACACGATGGTGGTTTCGCGCTGGTTGGTGATGCCGATGGCGGCAATTTCCTCCGGCTGGACATTGCTTTTGGCAAGCACCTCCACCATAACGCCGTACTGGGAGGAGTAGATCTCCATGGGGTCGTGCTCCACATAACCGGCTTTGGGGTAGTGCTGGGGGAACTCCTTTTGCCCCATGGCGATGATATTCTGTTCCCGATCGAACAGAATGGCACGGGAGCTGGTGGTTCCCTGATCGAGTGCGATGACATA
Source organism: Angelakisella sp. (assembly GCA_050873265.1). Taxonomy (GTDB): domain Bacteria; phylum Bacillota; class Clostridia; order Oscillospirales; family Ruminococcaceae; genus Angelakisella. The sequence goes on from JBNMIL010000044.1 coordinate 4,916, forward strand.
TTGCTTCATGGCGGCGCCTCCTTGCGGCAAATTTCTATCTTTCATTGTAATCATTTTTGCCCCTGCTGTCAAAGAAAACCGCCCGAAACAACGCATTGGAAACGACATAAAAAAGGGTAATCAGCGCTGAAATAATATAACAAAAACCAGTAAAATCCATAAATTATGAAAACCATGTCCAGTCATTCCCAAATTTGTAAATGTTCCGTAAAAAGTCACTGCTTTTTCATCTGCCTGATTTTATCAGAGATCACAAAGAAAATGCCCCCGTATCCGAAGATACAGAGGCACCTGTCTTTCACAAAGATCGGAATTATTTTCTTTTTAGGTCTTTGCATATCACATAAACGCCCACCAGCATTTCGGCGACAGACAGCCCCAGCAGAAGCCCCGAGAAAAAATCCATGACATCGGAGCCGCCCAGAGTGTGCGACAATGCCTGAAGGGCGATGCCCATAACGATGAGGATAACACCGGACAGCATTCCTTTTTGCTTTTCCAGTTCCTGCGTTCTTCTCAGCAGATCGAGGATCTGCTCCTCATCATAGACCCGGATACTTTTCTCATCGGCTCCCTCGCCGTCCATCAGCTCGGAGACCGAGACCTTTAATTCCTCACACAGATTCTTTATGACGGAATAATCGGGCATATATTTGCCTGTTTCCCACTTGGAAACGGTTTTATTGGAAACGCCCAGACGCTCGGCTAACTGCTCCTGCGTTAAATTCTGTTCTTTCCGCTTTTTGGTGATAAACCTGCCTACTTTGATCTGTTCCATTTTAGATACCTCCGCTGTGTTCTGATGATAAAATAGCATTTTTACCGGCAGAATAATACCCCTTTTAAGGAGAATACAGGTGGAATAATGCTTTTTTCGGGTATTTTGCGCCCGTACCCGTTCTTTGCTGCCGCGGAGAAGCGGGGCGGGGGAGGGACATTCCGGCAGAAAGGGAAAGTTTAAGGAATGTTCACTTCCATTCGCGCCAAAAATGTGTTACAATACAACATTGGGGAACTATCCCGAAATAATAACCCCGCCGTGACGCGGGGAGCAAGGAGCATAGACTATGGAAAAACGAGTTTTTCTTATTGTGCTGGATAGCTGCGGCTGCGGCGAAATGCCGGACAGCGCCGACTTTGGCGACGCGGGCAGCAATACCCTGCGCGCCTGTACCACTTCCTCCAAGCTGGATATCCCGATGCTGACCCAAATGGGTATTTTTAATATTGATGAGGTAGGCTGCGGCACCCCCGTGGCGGTGCCGGTGGGCGCCTACGGCAGAATGGCGGAAAAGAGCCGCGGCAAGGATACCACCATCGGTCACTGGGAGCTGGCGGGCGTGATCTCGCCCCAGCCGATGCCCACTTTCCCCGACGGCTTCCCCGAGGACTTCATCAAAGCCTTTGAGGAAAAGACCGGACGAAAGGTATTGTGCAACAAGCCCTATTCCGGCACCGAGGTCATTAAGAATTACGGCAGGGAGCAGAAGGAGACCGGCGGGCTGATCTGCTACACCTCCGCCGACAGCGTATTCCAGATCGCGGCGAATGAAGCCGATATCCCCGTGGAGGAGCTGTACCATATCTGCGAGGAGGCGCGGGAAATGCTGCAGGGACCGGAGCTGGGCGTCGGTCGCGTGATTGCCCGCCCCTATGTAGGGGAGTACCCCAACTACACCCGCACCAGCAACCGCCACGATTTTTCGCTGAAGCCGCCCAAAAAGACGCTGCTGGATTATATCGAGGCGGCAGGGCTTGCCTCCATCGGCGTCGGCAAGATCTATGATATCTTTGCCGGACAGGGCATTACCGAGATGGTGCGCAACAAGAGCAACACCGACGGCATGAACCACACCCTTGACTACGCCGCCAAGGATTTTGAGGGGCTGTGCTTTGTCAACCTGGTGGACTTTGATATGCTGTACGGTCACCGCAACGATGTGGACGGCTACGCCAACGCCCTGACCGAGTTTGACGCGCAGCTGCGCCAGCTGCTTCCGCTGCTGCGCCCCGATGATTTGCTGTTCATCACGGCAGACCACGGCTGCGACCCCTCCACCCCCAGCACCGACCACTCCCGCGAGCATGTTCCCATGCTTGCCTACGGCGAAAAGGTAAAGCCCGGCGTCAACATCGGCACCCGTTCCACCTATGCCGACCTTGCCGCAACCGTGGCGGAATACCTCGGCGCCAAGGCGGAGATCGCCGGCGAGAGCTTCCTGAGCGAAATACTAAAATAAAAACTTGTGAGGAACCCCATGACCGATAAGATAGAAAACGGCGCCGAGCCGGTGAATACCGCCCCGGCGGCGCCCGAGGGCAGCGACCCCAAAAAAGAAAAACAGCCCATGACCGCGAAGCGCCTTTTTAAGGAGTGGATCCTCCCCTTCGGGCTGGAGATCCTGGCGCTGGCGCTCATTGTCAAATTTGTATTCTTTGTCCCCATTGTTCCCACCGGCAGCATGGAGCCGACCATTGCCGAGCACAGCGCGCTGTTTGCCCTGCGGGTACATGATACCGAAAAGCTGCAGCGCGGCGATATCATCGTCTTTACGGCGGAAACACCGGAGCTGGAGGGCACCACCCTCATCAAGCGGCTCATCGGTCTGCCGGGCGACCATGTGGAGATCGCCGAGGACGGAACCCTGAGCATCAATGGAGAGGTGCAGGCGGAGGACTATGTGGTGTACCAGTACCCCATGCCCCGCACCTTTGATGTGCCGGAGGGCTGCTACCTCTTTATGGGGGATAACCGCGCCAACTCGCGCGATGCCCGCTACTGGGAGAACCCCTATGTTTCCGCCGATGCCATTCAGGGCAGGGCGATCTTTACCCTGTACCCATTCAGCAACTTCGGCACGCTGAAATAAGCCCATGCCTATCACTTTTCATATCGGAGCTATGAGTAAATGAACAAAACCGCAGTACACGCCATCATCATGGTGCTGACCACTATACTGGCTAAGGTTCTCGGCTTCTGCCGGGAGCTTTCGCTGGCGTTTTCCTACGGCGCCAGCAATGTCAGCGACGCCTATGTGGTGGCGTTTACGCTGCCCACAATCCTGTTTTCGGGGCTGGGCACCGCGATGCTGACCAGCTACATCAGTGTTTACACCGACCTGCAGCAGAACCGCCCGGGTGAGGAAAAGCCGTTTCACGATCAGGTCATCACCATGTCGTTTTTGCTATCGGTGGGCTTCATCGCGGCGTTTCTGGCGCTGCGCTACCCCATTGTGCGGCTGTTCGCGCTGGGCTTTGAGGGCGCACAGCTGGACCTGACGGTAAACCTTTCCTCGGTGATGATCGCCTCGCTGGTGTTCCTCGGTGTGGGGTATATCCTGCAGGGCTATTTACAGATGAAGGGCTGCTTCTTTGCCGTGGGTATGGTGAGCGTGCCGCTGAATATCGCGGTCATCGCCACCATTCTTACCGCCGGCGAAAACTACGATATTCTGGGCTGGGGCGTTGTCATCGGCTATGCCGGCGAGTTTTTGCTGGTGCTGCTGGTGGCACTGCGGCATCAGTTCAGCTACCACCCCGACGCCGCGTTCCGCAACCGCAATGTCCGCAAGTTCCTGGTGATGGTGCTGCCCATTTTCCTCGGCAAGACCATCAACTCCATCAATATCATCATTGATAAAAGCATTGCCTCGCTGCTTTCGGAGGGTGTGGTCTCGGTGCTGAATTACGGCAACCGCATCACCGGCTTTGTTACCTCGGTATTTGTGGTCTCCATCACCACCGCGCTGTTTCCGCAGCTTTCCCGCCTTTCCGCCGCCAGCGATACCAAGCAGCTGAAGCGCACCTATCGTTCCAGCTGCGGCATCATCGGGCTGTTCGTGATCCCCATTGCGGCGGGCATGATGATGTTTTCCCAGGAATTCGTCCGGCTGCTTTTCCTGCGCGGGGAATTTACCGAATATGATGTGCAGCGCACCGGCGAGGTGGTGTTCTTCTATGCGCTGGGGCTGCTGTTCTACAGCCTGAAGGAAGTTACCATCAACCTGTACTACGCCCTGCAGGATACCAAAACGCCCACCATCAACTCGCTGCTGGCAATTATCCTCAATATTGTGCTCAACCTTTTGCTGATGCAGAAGATGGAGCATAAGGGCTTGGCGCTGGCAACGGCGCTTTCCAGCTTTATCACCACGGTGCTGCTGCTTATTCTGCTGCAGCGCAAGATGGGACATATGGGCTACCGCTATCTGGCGGGGACTTACCTGAAAATGATCATTGCCGCCGGCGCGATGACCGCGGCGACCCTGCCGTTCTACCACTGGTTCTCGACAAAAACCAGCTCGCTGCTGGTGGCGCTGCTGGCGGCGATCGTGGTGGCGATGATCGTCTACTTTATCGCCTGCCTGCTGCTGCGGGTGAAGGAGCTGGGGCATGTGGTGGTCGCCCTTGCGGAGCGTTTTCACCGGAAGCGCACGGCGTAAATAAAGCAAAAAGATTTTACCGAAAAGGAGGGAACGCCGATGGCACAGAAGATCATGGTGGGCATGAGCGGCGGGGTGGATAGCTCGGTCGCGGCTTACCTGCTGCTCCGTCAGGGGTACGAGGTCACCGGCGTGACCTTTAAGCTGTGGGACGACCCCACGCTGGAATCCGGCTGCTGCAGCGCCGATGATGTGCGTGACGCCGCCTATGTCTGCCAGCAGCTGGGGATCCCGCATTATGTCATCAATTATAAAGACCTGTTCCGGCAGGAGGTGGTGGCGCCCTTTGCGGAGGAATACCTGCGCGGGCGCACGCCGAACCCCTGCATCAACTGCAACCGGTACATCAAGTTCGGCGCCTTTTCCCACAAGCTGAGGGAGCTGGGCTTTGACCTGATGGCGACCGGACACTATGCCCGCTGCGGCTATAACGAAGCCACCGACCGCTGGGAGCTGCAAAGAGCCGTTCACCCCGAAAAAGACCAAAGCTATGTGCTGTACAACCTGACGCAGGAGCAGCTTGCCCTGCTGCGGCTGCCGCTGGGGGGCTATTCCAAGCCGGAGATCCGTGCCATCGCGGAAGAAAGCGGGCTGGTAGTCGCCAAAAAGCCGGATAGTCAGGATATCTGCTTTGTGCCCGACGGCGATTATAACGCATTTCTGCGCCGCTGGACGGGGCAGGAGCTGCCCTCCGGTCACTTTGTGGCGGAGGACGGCACCGTGCTTGGCGCCAACAAGGGCATTACCCACTACACCATCGGTCAGCGCAAGGGGCTGGGCATCTCGCTGGGGTGCCATGCCTTTGTCCGCCGGATCAACGCGGCGGAAAACACCGTGGAGCTGACCACCGATGAAAGCCGGCTGTTCCGTAAGGTTATTTTTGCCGATGACCTGAACTGGATCGCCATAGATGAACTGCGGGCGCCGCTGGAGGTGGAGGCGAAGATCCGCTACGCCCACCGCGCGGCGGCGGCGGTCATTATCCCCGAAGCCGAGGGAACAGTACGGATCGAATTTAAGGAATCACAACGCGCGCCGGCGCCCGGACAAGCGGTAGTTTTCTACCGCGGCGATACGGTCATCGGCGGCGGAACGATAACAGATATGGAGGAACCGATATGCTGAAAGATCATCTTTCACCTTTTGTATCGCAGCTTCACGGTCATGTGGAGCTGCGCGCGCAGGTAAGCACCGCCCATGCGGTAGCAATGCTGAACGGCGACCTGCAAAGCAATGCCCGCGCCCAGCAGGGCGGCGTTTCCGCCCGTGTGTACCGCAACGGCGTTTACGGCTTCGCCAGCGCCGTGGAGTACGACGAGGAGAGTGTGCGCCGCGTGTTGAAGGCAGCCGAGGAAAACGCCCTTTTCCTGGACGCCCGCGTAAAGAAGAACCGTCCCGAGCTGCCGGTGCTGCCCCGCGGCATGGTGGCGAAGGACAGAGCGTACATCGACGTTCCGCAGAAGGACTACATCGAGTTTGTCCGCGCGGCAGATGATTACCTCAAGCGGAAATATCCCCAGCTGGTCAGCCGCCGGGTACAGATCCGCCACGACTGCATGGAGAAGCTGCTGACCGTCAGCGACGGCACCAACAGCCACAGCGTGCGTCCCCGCACCCATCTGGTGGTGCAGTTTACCGTTGACGCGCCTGACGGCATGCCGGTCGAGATCTTCAATGTCATCGGCGGCGGCGAGGGTGTGCTCACCGATTATTTTACCGATCCCAGCAAGTATTATGAGAAGATGGACGAGCAGGTGGAGCTGCTGATGAAGAAGCGCGACGGCGTATTTACCAACGCGGGTCTGAAAGACGTAGTGCTGGCGCCCGCCCTTGCCGGTATCCTGGCGCACGAGGCGGTGGGTCACACCGTGGAAGCCGATCTGGTGCTGGGCGGTTCCGTTGCCGCGCACAGCCTGGGCAAGCGGGTCGCTACCGACCTTATCACCATGGTGGATTTTGCTCACACCCTGCCCGACGGCAGCCGCGCGCCGCTGCCGGTGTATGTAGATGACGAGGGCACGCCCGCGACCGATGAAGTCCTCATCAAGGACGGTATGCTGGTGGGCTACATGAATAACCGCGAGACCGCACTGCACTTCGGCATGGAGCCGCACGGCAACGCCCGCGGCTACGCCTACAGCGATGAACCGCTGATCCGCATGAGAAACACCGCCATTCTGCCCGGCAAGGATAAGCTGGAGGATATGATCGCCGCCATTGATGACGGCTACTACTTCACCCAGACCAATAACGGTCAGGCAGATACCACCGGCGAGTTCATGTTCGGTATTCTGATGGGCTACGAGATCAAAAACGGCAAGCTGGGACGCGCGGTGCGCGATACCACCATTTCCGGCGTCGCGTTCCAGATGCTTCAGACCGTGGATATGCTGAGCGACGACATGGTATGGAGCTGCAGCGGCACCTGCGGCAAAAAGCAGCCGATGCCGGTGGGTATGGGCGGACCTGCCGTAAAGTGCAAAGTAAATGTAGCGGGAAAGTGAGGGAAGCAGCATGATGAACCTGAAAGACGCAGCCGGCTACGCGCTGGAACAGCTCCGGAAAGCCGGTGCCGATGACGCCGCGGTGATCGTGACCGGCGGCAAAATAGACGAACTGAACATTGACGGCGGGGAATTCAGCCTGATGCGCTCCGGCTTTAAGAGCGGGCTTTCGCTGAAAGCCATCAAAGAGCAGAAAACCGGCAATATCCACACCAATTCCTGCGAAAAGGAAGCCATTGACGCCGCTGTAAAGGACTGCATGGCGGCGGTGATGGCGGCGCAGCCCGATGAAGCCGAATCCATCGCGCCCAAGGCGGAGAATATGAGCTTTACCTCCGGCGTGCTGACCCCCGACCGCGATAAGCTGTTTGACCGCCTGCAGGAGTATATGGACACCCTGCACACCGAATATCCCAAGATCAACATGGAGCAGTTCATCGCGAAATATGACCACGATGATATCCTGCTGATGAACACCAACGGCGTGGAGATGCGCTACCAGAACGGCGGCTACATCATCAGCACCATGTTCTCCGCCCACGAGGGCGAGAAGGCAGGCTCCTTCAACGGTACCGGCTACCTGACCGACCGGCTGGATCAGCCGCTGATGGAGACCGGCATGATGCGCCGCCTGCTGCGGGACGCCGAAGCCGACCTGACCGCCGCGCCGATCCCCGAAAAGTTTGAGGGCACGCTGCTGGTCAGCCCCGCCTTTATGGGCGAGTTCCTGGGCACGGCACTGGATTGCTACGCCGGCGATTACGCCATCATCAGCGATACGAGCATCTGGAAGGATAAGCTGGGGCAGCAGGTCGCCTCCGGCGGCATTACGCTGGAGACCCGCCCCTTGGACGAGCGCATCGTCTGCGGCGAGCGCTTTGACGCCAACGGCTTTAAGAGCGAAAACGATGTGATTCTGCAGGACGGTGTCTTAAAGAACTTCTGCCTTTCGGAATACGCTGCCCGCAAGACCGGCAGAAAGCGTGCCGCCAACCAGAGCGGCTCCTACTTCCTGCGCCCCGGCGAGCAGAGCGTAGAGGAGCTGATCGCGGGCATCAAGAACGGTATTCTCATCAACCGTTTCTCCGGCGGTCGCCCGGGTGCCAGCGGCGACTTTAACGGCGTGGCGAAGAACAGCTTCCTCATCAAGGACGGCAAGCTGGCGGGCGCCGTGACCGAGACGATGATCAGCGGCAACTTTGCCGAGCTGCTGAAGAACCTCCGCGGCATCAGCCGCGAGACGGTGTGCGATGGCTACAGCGTGCTGCCATGGGCGGCATTTGACGGCATCACCGCGAAATAAAACCATACTTCTAAAAATCCACGATGCCGCAGGGTCGCCTGCGGCATCGTGCTGAAAGGCGGTAAAGCGCATGGCGGTACAGCTCCCCGAACATTGCACCCTTTGTCCCCGCTGCTGCGGGGCGGATCGCCGTACCCGGAACGGTCGGTGCGGGGCAGGGAACACCCTGCGTGCCGCCCGTGCCGCCCTCCACCGCTGGGAGGAGC
>JBNMIL010000045.1:0-13116 GCA_050873265.1 Angelakisella sp.
ATATAAAGAGTGAATGTAAGCAGAGTATTGAAGTTTTTTCTGGATTCCTTACGGGACGACCTGAAACCCATTGAAATTCTGAGATTCTACTGTTATAATATTAACTACAATCTTTCGGAAACACAAAAGACTGGGGTTGCACCACATACACCACTTTGAGCACCACTGGGGCGTATGATTCCAGTAGGAAAATGGGTAGCGTTGACATCGCAGACGGATGCACTTTGTAAGCAAAGCACAGTATTAACAGGTGTTTTACCCAACTTTTCCGAGTGAATCATCACTTCCCGACAATGAAGCCGATTAACGAATGATTTTATATTCTAACAAGTGGGCAATTCCAATCGGGATTGCCCATTTTCTAAAATAAATGGAAATACAAATCGGGATTTGTGAAGGAGGAATATACTATGAATATAGGGTTTTGGCTATGTGGAGTTTTGGTTATTCCATTTGTGATTATAGGAGTGTTATTTGCAATATTTAAAGAAAAAGCGGCTGAATTTGTTTCGGGATTTAATTCGTTACCGAAAGAAGAACAGGCATTGTATGATAAAGCTCATATTTCTCGTGATATAAAAAATCAGTGTTTTACATGGGCTGGCATAATGGTAGTAGGAGCAGTGTTGTCTTATTTATTAACACCATATATGGCTATTCCGGCTTTTATTATTTGGCTCGTTTTATTTTTCAAAGAGGTTCACTTTGACACGCACAAAGCATTTGAAAAATATTTATTAAAATAAATTCCAGTTTTTCAACTTGCCCTTTGAGAGAGGAGAAATCCTTTTTTCAAAGGGCTTTTCTATTTATACGAATATTCGCAAACTACAAGACAAAAGAACGATATTGAATAAAGGCTGCCGAATTTGTGAGCAGGAGCATTTGTGAAATACGATGAAATAATGTGTATTCGTGTGAAAAAGTGAGAAAACAGGAGCATTTATATTGGTAAATGAGGAAAATCGAAATTCTATGCATTTTAGCGTAGTAGCATAGTAGCACACTAAAGTATATAATAGCAACATAATCCCAAACCGAAAAGGAGAACCAAGCTATGAAAAAACTGATCGCGATGCTGGCTGCCGCTGTAATGCTGCTGACCCTGTTTACCGCCTGCGGCAAGGAGCCTGCCGCGACAAACGATAACGACAACAAGACGACCACCTTTACCGTGGGCTTTGACGCGGAATTCCCGCCCTATGGCTACCAGGACGAGAGCGGCGAATATGTCGGCTTTGACCTGGACCTTGCCGCTGAGGTATGCGCCCGCAACGGCTGGGAGCTGGTGAAGAAGCCCATCAACTGGGACAGCAAGGATATGGAACTGAATACCGAGGTCATCGACTGCATCTGGAACGGCTTTACCATGCAGGGTCGTGAGGATAAATACACCTGGAGCGACGCCTATGTGGATAACAGTCAGGTGATCGTTGTAAAGAAAGACAGCGGCATTGCCGCTTATACCGACCTTGCCGATAAGGTGGTGGCGGTGCAGGCGGATTCCTCCGCGCTGGCGGCGCTGACCGAGAACGAGGACGGCACCAACGAGGAAAATATCGCGCTGGCAGAGAGCTTTAAGCAGCTGGTGGAGGTACCGGACTACAACACCGCGTTCCTGAATCTGGAGGCGGGCGCGGTAGACGCCATTGCCATGGATATCGGTGTGGCGCAGTACCAGCTTTCCCAGCGCGGCGATGCTTTCGTCATTCTGGACGGTACCATTGCCAGCGAGACCTACGGCATCGGCTTTAAGCTGGGCAACACCGCCCTGCGGGATACCGTGCAGAATACCCTGAACGAGATGGCTGCCGACGGCACCTTTACGAAGATCGCCGAAAAGTGGGGCTTGAGCGAGGCTGTGTGCTTAGGAAAGTAACCCCAAGAAGATAACAGACAAGCAGCCCTTCGACACGATGTGCTGAGGGGCTGCGCTTTTCCCTGTATAGAAGGACATGACGAAAAAAGGAGACCGCCGATGAACCTGTTAGAGATCTTTGCCCAGGTGGGGGAGGGAATGGGGAATTCCATTCTCATCTTTGTGCTGACGCTGGTGTTTTCGCTGCCGCTGGGACTGCTGGTGGCGTTTGGGCGCATGAACCGCTGGGCGCCGTTTGCCGCCCTGAAAAAGAGCAGATCCCCCTTTTGGCGGAGGCTGGCAGGCTTCCGTCCCGTGCAGCTTATCCTGAAGGTTTTTATCTCCGTGCTGCGCGGCACCCCGCTGATGCTGCAGCTGATGGTGGTGTATTACGGTCCCTACTATATTTTTAAGATCCCGATCACGCTGGAATACCAGTTTTACGCGGTCATTATCGCCTTTGCGGTGAATTATGCCGCCTATTTTGCCGAGATCTATCGCTCCGGCATTGAATCCATGCCGGTGGGACAGTACGAGGCGGCAAAGGTGCTGGGCTACAATAAAAGCCAGACCTTTTTCCGCATCATTCTGCCGCAGGTGATCAAGCGTATTCTACCCTCTATCACCAATGAGGTCATCACGCTGGTGAAGGATACCTCGCTGGCGTTTGTCATCGGCTATTCCGAACTGTTCACGCTGGTGAAGCGCATTGCCAGCAGGGAAGCGAATGTGCTGCCCTATGTGGGCGCCGCCATCTTCTACTACATCTTCAACCTTGTGGTAGCGGTGGCGATGGAAAAGCTGGAAAAGAAGATGAGCTACTATAACTGAAGGAGGTGTCCCCATGAGTATTCTGCGGCTGGAAAATGTAAAAAAGACCTTTGAGGGTGGACCGGAAGTGCTGCGGGGCATCAGCCTGACGGTGGAGGAGGGCGAGGTGGTCGCCATCATCGGTCCCTCCGGCGGGGGAAAATCCACCCTGCTGCGCTGCATGATCGACCTGGAGGAGGTGACCGGCGGCAGCATCTATGTAGGGGAGGAGGCGCTGGTAAGGGACGGGAAATACTGTGCCAAGGCAGAACGCGCCCGCCTTATCAGCGAGATGGGCATGGTGTTCCAGAGCTTTAACCTGTTCCCCCATATGACGGTGCGGGAGAACCTGATCAAGCCCTACCTGCTGAACCGACCGAATGCCGACGATGCCGAGGAAAAGTGCGAGGCGCTGCTGGAGAAGGTGGGTCTGGCGGAAAAGAAAAACGAATATCCCTGCCGGCTTTCCGGCGGACAGCAGCAGCGTGTTGCCATTGCCCGCGCGCTGATGCGCGACCCTAAGGTGATGCTGTTTGATGAGCCGACCTCGGCGCTGGACCCCCAGCTGACCGGCGAGGTGCTTGCCATTATGCAGCAGCTGGCGGCGGAGCACCGCACCATGGTGGTGGTGACGCACGAGATGAGCTTTGCCCGCGGCGCCGCCGACCGGATCCTGTATGTGAACGGCGGTGAGCTGGCGGAGGAGGGAACGCCGGAGGAGATCTTCGGCGCGCCGAAAACCGCCGAGCTGCGCGCCTTTTTGGGCAACGGCTTTGATGACTGAGGAGACCCCAAAGGCGCTGTACGGTCGGTTGCAAACCGCCGGACGGCGTGCTATAATAGCATGATCCAAGCGAGGCTCCTGCCGGAAGCAGACGGTGGGAGCCGCAGTATTTACCCCAAGCAAAGGAATGACCCCTATGAACAAGAAGATCAGACAAAACCTGTTTCCCGTACTGGCGGCGCTCATCTGGGGTACCGCGTTTGTAGCGCAGAGCGTCAGTGCCGAGCATATCCCGCCCCTCACCTTTGGCACCATTCGGTGCACGATGGCATTCGCGGCGCTGGCACTGGGGCTTTGGATCGTGCGTATGGTGCAGAAAAAGAAAGCCCCCGAAAAGGTGGAGCCGCTGGCGAAGTCCCCGAAGGACCTGCTGCTGGGCGGGCTTTGCTGCGGTACGGTGCTGGCGATGGCATCTTTTTTACAGCAGTCGGGCATATCCCAGGGGACCAGCGCCGGCAAGGCGGGCTTTATTACGGCGCTGTACATTGTGCTGGTGCCCATTCTCGGCTTGTTCCTGCGCAAAAAGGTCTCAGTCGCGGTATGGATATCGGTCGTGCTGGCGGCGGTGGGACTTTACTTCCTGTGTATGAACGAGGCGCTGACGATAGAGAAAAGCGACCTGATGGTGATGCTTTGCTCGCTGGCTTTTGCGGTACATATTCTGGTCATTGACCATTTTACCCAAAAGGTGAACGGCGTGGCGCTTTCCACGGCGCAGTTCGCGGTGGCGGCGATCGTTTCCGGTATCGGCGCGGTGCTGACGGAGACCCCGACCCTTTCCGGCATTACGGAATGTATCCTGCCGCTGCTGTATGTCGGCGTGATAAGCGGCGGCGTGGGCTACACGCTGCAGATTCTGGCGCAGAAGGACGCGAACCCCACGGTGGTTTCGCTGCTGCTTAGTCTGGAATCGGTATTCTCGGTGCTGGCGGGGGCGATCATTCTGCATGACCGGCTGACCGGACGAGAGCTTTTGGGCTGCGGACTGATGCTGCTGGCGGTGGTGCTGGCGCAGCTGCCCGCGCGCGGCAAGGTTGCAAAGCAGGGGAACATTTGATACAATGAGGGCAGAGAGTGCAGTAGGGGCAGGACGCCCGCAGGGCGTTTCGCCCCTACGGGGCGAAACCTGCGGCGCAGCCGCCGAGCCCGCCGCAGGCGGGCTGCCCTGCGGGCGGCTTCTGCCCCGCTGCGCTTATTCCACCCATAGGAGGCTCGGTCAATGAAAAAGATCTTTGTGGGGTTCCTGTTTGTGTTCCTCAACTTTAACCTGACGCTGGACAATACCCATGCCATTAACATGCTGCCGGATTTTGTCGGCTATCTTCTGCTGTATATGGGCACCAGAGAGCTGCTGGAGGAAAGCCCCCGCTATCCCGCGGCGGGTCCGTGGCTGCTGGGGCTTACCGTTTACGGGATCGCCAGCTGGGTGATTAATCTGCTGGGGGTCGATGGCGGCTGGGTCATCTCGCTGCTTACACTGGTAGCTGCCGGCGTGACCTATTATGCCACCTGGCTGGTCATCAAGGGCTTTCAGGATATCGAGAATAACAATTCGGTGGGCATTGCCGCGGCGGAAAGCATGCGCAGCTGGCAAGTCTGCGCCATTATGAATATCGTGGCGGTGGCGCTTTCGTTTGTGCCGATACTCAGTGTGCTGCTGTTCCTTGGCATGGTGATCGTCACCATTATGCTGCTGGCAAGCCTGAATAAGACCCGCAAGCTGTATGAGGCGTTCCGCATGATAAAGCCGCAGAGCAGCATCAATAAGGGACCGGAATTCTAAAGGAGAAACAGCATGAAAGAGCATCAGGATCTCATCGGGAAAATTATCATCGCTGCCGCCATTATCATTGCGGCGGTCATCCTTGCCAATGCCATAGAGAGTGCAGGTGCCAGCGCCGGCAGCCAGATCGCCGGAGCGCTGCACGCCATGGCGTGAGCGTGAGAGTGTGAAAAGAAAAAAGACCGTCCGAGGCAGCTCGGGCGGTCTTTTTATGTATGGAGTTATTGCTTCTTCCGGGGCATAATGAACGGCAGCGCCAGCGGCACAATGGCAGCCTCCACATGGGTGCTTTCGCTCATCTCGCCGTCGGCATTCAGGTTGGTGGGCTTTTCAAAATCTATGGTCAGGCTGCGGCAGCGGGTGTAGGTGACGCAGTCCCGTAGGGCGGGGTCATCGGCGTGCAGCCCCTTCTGGTACTTGCCGATCACCCGAAGCATGCGCAGGCGTCCGATCTTCCGCACGATGCAGAGATCCATCAGCCCGTCCTCCACATCGAATTTGGGCGCGCCGTTCCAGCCGCCGCCGTAAAAGCCGCCGTTGGACATGACCATGATCAGCACATTTTCATCAAAGGTGCGCCCGTCATCCAGCACGAAGTGCGCCTGCTTACCCATGGGGCTGAAAAACGCCGCGATGAGAGCAAGGATATAGGCACCGCTGCCGGTGACAAGGGGCAGGCGCTTATACCGCGCCATGTTTTTGCACACATCGGAATCCAGCCCCGCGCTGCAGATGTTGGCAGACCACTGATCATTGAAGCGGATCAGGTCGATGGGGCGTTCCTCGGCATTGATCTGCAACTCCAGATCGGAGAAATCGCAATCGGGGAAGCTGCGGACAAAGTCATTGCCGGAGCCGCAGGGCACAATGCCCATTGCCACATTGGCACAGCCCGCCAGCCCCTGCAGCACCTCGTTCATGGTGCCGTCGCCGCCGCAGCTGTAAAAGCGCAGGTGCTCCCCGCCGGAGGCGGCACACCGCTCCCGCACAAAGCGAGTGGCATCGCCGATGCCGGTGGTCAGGTAGGTCTCCAGCTCCTCCTCCCGTCCGGCAAAAAGGGTGTGCAGACGGGGCAGCAGGGTCTCGGTCACATTGGTCTTGCCGGCGGCGGGGTTGATGACAAAAATATGTTTCATGTCAGCACAGCTCCTTCAATGTTAAGTGGTGGGCAGCTCCCATACCATGGCGGTGTAGGGCAGTGCCTGGAAGCCCAGCGATTGATACAGCCGCATGGCGACCTGGTTTTCGGGGGTACATTCCAGCTTTAAGGCGCCTACCTTGTTGTGATAGTGGCTGGAAAGCGCCTCCAGAATGGAGCGCCCGATGTGCTGTCCGCGCGCCTCCGGAATGAGGTACAGCTCCTCTATCATAATAATGGGTGCGCCCAGTTCGCTGGAGAAGCTGTGCGCCAGCAGCAGATAGCCCAGCGTATGACCATTTTCCACGATCATGCGCCCCTCCACATGCTTATCACCGGCAAGGCAGGCACGGAAGGTGGAGATAAAAACATTTTTATCCACGGGGTGCGCCACCGCCGGTGAATCGTACATATCGCAGCTCATTTCCACAAAGGGGATAAGATCTTTTTCGGTAAAGGGGATAAGTTCCATGGGATCGGTAGATGCTCCTTTTTGTATTGGCGGCAAAAACCGCCGTTTTGCGCTGTCTTTCTTCTATTGTAGCATACAAAAAAGGAAATGCAAATACTTGAAAACAGATATAAGCATCGCTTATGGTTAAATGTCAAAAAATCTATATCCACGATAGCAAAAATATGTTATAATAAACTGGTTAAGGGCGAATCTGCCCAATTTTCGAGAAAAAAGGAGGATTCCCATGCAGGAATTCTATGACATTACCGTTGCGGGAGTCAAGCGCAGTCTGCCCGTCGTCCCCATCAATGAGAATATGTCCATCGCGGGCTTCGTCATCTTTGGCGATACCGATGTGGTGGAGCCGTGCGCCCGCGCGCTGGCGGCGAAGCTCCCCCCCGAGACCGAGGTGCTGGTAACTGCCGAAGCCAAGAGCATTCCGCTGATCTACGAGATGGCAAAGGTGATGAAGATGCCCCGCTATGTCATTGCCCGCAAGTCGGTCAAGGGTTATATGCGCAACCCCATCATCACCACCGTCAACTCCATCACCAATATGGGCAAGGAGCAGATCCTGGTGGTCGATGAACACGACGCCGAGTTTATCAAGGGCAAAAAGGTCGCGGTCGTCGATGATGTGATTTCCACCGGCAGCAGCCTGGAAGCCATCGAGAAGCTGGTCAAGGAATCCGGCGGCGAGGTGATCGCCCGTGCCGCGGTGCTGGCGGAGGGTGATGCTGCCAACCGCACCGATATCATCTATCTCGAGAAGATCCCGCTGTTCTTCCACGATAAAAAGTAATCCGATAAAAAGCATGACCCCTGTACCGGAACCGGCACGGGGGTCGTTTTTTATTTTGGTTTTGCTCAGAACGGGATAAGCTCCACCGCCGCGCCCTGCTGCCGCAGCAGCTCCGCCAGCCGGTCGGCGGGCAGAAATACCGTGGCGGTGTTATCGCAGGGGTGTATGCCGATGAGCTTTCCGCGGTAGTCCTCGTCCAATAGAACAGTGACCCGATGCTCCGCGTCGTTCAGCGCCCCAAGGGGCGTTACGGAGCCGGGAGTCAGCCCCATCAGCGCCGCCAGCTCCTCCGCACCGGCAAAGGAAAGCGCCCCATGTCCCAAACGGGCTTTCAACGCCTTTAAGTCGGCACGCTTTTCTCCGTACAGTACCAGCAGCCAGTAAAAACGCTTTTTCTGGTCCCGCACCAGCAGGTTCTTTGCGATCACCTCGCAGTGCTCCAGCCCCTGTGCGTACAGTTCCTCCATATTGAATACGGCGGGGTGTTCCGCCAGCGTGTAGTCTATTTTGTTTTCGTCCAGCAGCCGCAGGACGGCGTGTGCCATATCGTTCATCGTGGTCTACTCCTTTTCTTTATCTTCTCCGGCAGCCTCCCGCAGCAGCTCCTCGGCGGGGATTTGGAACAGCTTTGCCAGCGCTATCAGGTTGGAGGTGCTGGGGTCGGAGCGCCCCATCTCCCATTTGCTGACCGCCTGCCGGCTGACGCCAAGGCTTTCCGCTACAAATTCCTGCGTCATTTTGCAGCGCTGGCGGTGATACTTGATGATCTCCTCCAGCGTGCGCCGCAATTCCTGCTTCTGTTCGCGGGTATCCTTGGAGCGTAGGTAGACCCGCAGTGCGCGGGCAGCAAGCACCAGCAGGTAAATAAGCCCCGCCAGCAGGGCGAGATTGAGAATGGCAAAGACAGTGGTTTTAGCAGAAAACAACATAATATGACCTCCTTTTTTGCCGTCATTGTACCGCGGGAGGGACGGTTGCCGCCACCAACTATGGCGCAACCCGCCGGATTTTTGTTTGCTATTGTAGCATGTTTTTGCCCCGGCTGCAAGAGGTGTTCCGCATAGATTGCTCCTTATGGGTGATACTATCCCCATGAAAGGGGGAGTGACCATGGAACGACCTGTATTGGGACCCATCGACCCGGTGACGGGACGACCGCTGTACCTGGCGCACGATGTGGTAAGCGGCACCGAGGCGACCGGTCTGGAACCGGTACCGCCCCGCACGCCGGAGGAGACCGAAAGCTATGCCGACCTGTACGATCTGCCGCTGACCGATCAGCCCCGCCGATGAGGGGGCTTGCCAGCAGGGGGCAAATTTGCTATTATCATCAGTAGGAATTCCCGCAGGGCGCGGAGCTGACATCGGAGGGAGATACTATGAGCAAGGTCGCAGTGATCACCGGCGCGTCGGGCGGCATCGGCGCCGCCGCGGCACGCCGGCTGGCGGCGCAGGGCTGCTATGTGGTGCTGGGCTACCGCAGCGGCAGGGAAAAAGCCGAAACCCTTTGCAGGGAGCTGCGGGAGACGGGCGCCGAGGCGTGCGTCTTCGGGGCGGATCTTACCAAGCCCGAGGAGGCGGAAGCCCTCATCAATTTTGCCCTGAGGGAATACGGGCACATTGATATTCTGGTCAATAATGCCGGTATCGCACAGATTAAGCTGTTCACCGATATCACGCCGGAGGACTGGAGGAAGATGTTCGCCGCCAATGTCGATGCCATCTATCACTGCTGCCGCGCGGCGGTACCGCATTTAGTGCGGCAGCACAGCGGCACCATCATCAATGTTTCCTCCATTTGGGGTTTGTGCGGTGCCTCCTGCGAGGTGCACTACTCCGCCTCCAAGGCGGCGGTCATCGGCTTTACACAGGCGCTGGCAAAGGAGCTGGCGCCCAGCGGCGTCACCGTCAACTGCGTCGCGCCCGGCGCCATTGATACCGAAATGAACGCCCACCTGACCGCCGAGGAACGCCGAATGCTGGAGGAGGAGATCCCGCTGGGACGCATGGGTACGCCGGAGGAAGCGGCGGCGGCCATCGCGTTTTTGGCAGGGGAGGACGCCCGCTACTTTACCGGACAGGTTTTAAGCCCCAACGGGGGGATCGTGATATAAAGAAAAAGGATAGGGGGAAGTGCCTATCGCGGTGTTGGCACGCAATGCCTGCCTGATGCCGGCGGTGCTGGCATGGACGGCGGCGCAGCTTTGCAAGCTGCTTATCGAGCTTCTTACCCATCACCGGCTGGACTGGAGCCGACTGACCGGCGACGGCGGAATGCCCAGCGGACACTCCGCCACGGTGACGGCGCTGGCGGCAGCCGCCCTGCTGCGGTATGGCGCGGCGTCCTTTGCCTTTGCGGTCAGCGCGGTGCTGGCGGTCATCGTCATGCACGATGCCATGGGTGTTCGCTGGCAGGCAGGGCAGCACGCCCGTACCATCAATGAGCTGCTGCTGGAGCGGAATGATGTCCCGCCGGAGGCTCTGCTGGAGGAGCTGCTGGGGCATACCCCCCTGCAGGTGGCGGCAGGCGCCCTGCTGGGCGTTCTTGTGGCTATTTTGTACTCCCTGCCGTAAAAATATAAATGACCCCCATGGCGGATACCGTGGGGGCGCTTTTCGTTTTTTAGCGGGAGTTTATTCTTCTATATCAGTGCGGAGGGTCAACACTTTTGGTAAATCAAAAATCTCTTTCTTCAGGAATATCGGGTAGAAGTATTCCTCTTTCAGCCGGTCAAAATCCAGCCATTCAAAGGTGTGGGTGTGCCCGCCTTCTTTTAAGGTAAATACATTGCCCTTTGCCGGCAGGGCTGTTTCCGAAATATCCATCAAAAAATAGACGCAAAGCTCATGGTAGCGCAGATTGTCTACTTCCTCCGTAAAAAACGCCTGACTGAGCCATAGAGGACGAATGATCTTTGGCGTCACGCCAAGCTCCTCCTCGACTTCCCGCACCACAGCCTGTTCCGCGGTTTCTCCCATGGCGATCCGTCCGCCGGGCAGGTAGAAATAGGGGGAACGCTCATCGTGCATTGCCAGAATTTTATGCTCCGAGATCATGATGGCGCATACTCGGTAATTGAATTTCTGTCCCTCATGCTGAAAGGAAATATCCATTTTATCGCCTCCGTTCGTTCCGTCTTACGCCCAGAACCGCAAAAATTCCTCCGCCGCGGGGCTGGGCGCGACGTCCTGCAGGGTACACACCGAAAGGCTCCGTTCGGGGATCTCCGGCACCGTCCGTAGCTCACGGATCGTCCCCGCCTCCAGTGCGGGACGGGCAAATTCGCGCGTTACGCACGCCACCCCCAGCCCGATGGCGGCAAGATCGACCAGCAGCTCATGGCTGCACAGCTCGATCTCCGGCTTAAGGGTGATACCGTTGCGGGTGAAAAAGCGCTCCAGATAGCGCCGCGCGCTGGATTTACGCTCCAGCAGCATCAGCGGGAAGTGGGAAAGCTCCGCCAGCGTATAGGCGCGGTTGGTCTCGCAGGGGTAGTCCCGCCCCGCCACAAACACATTGTGCAGCGCCATGCAGCGGCGCATCTGCAGGTTGCCGGTCTCCTGCGGGGTGCTGGCAAAGGCGAGGTCTACCTGCCCCGCGCGCAGCATCTGCAGCGCCTCATAGCTGGTGCCGTTCAGCACCTTCAGCCGGATAGCAGGGTACGCCCGGTGGAACTGCTGCAAATAGGGCAGCAGCAGGCTGCGGGTCACGGTGTCGCTTGCACCGATGACCAGCTCGCCCATCATCAGCTCACGGGTCTGCTGCAGCTTTTCCTCGCCCGTTTCGATCAGGCTGATGGCGCTGCGCACATAGTCGTACAGCACCCGCCCTTCACCGGTCAGGGTCACGCCGCGCGGCTGGCGGGAAAACAGTCGTACCTGCAGCTGCTCCTCCAGCTGGTGAATGGACTGGCTGACCGCCGATTGCGAAATGAACAGCGTTTTGGCGGCGGCGGAGATGCTTTCCTCCTCTGCCACGGTGCGGAATATGCGGTAAAGCTCCAATTTGACTGCCATAGCGGGGAATTCCTTTCATATCTATTTTACTAATGCTTCACATTAGAAATATATACTTTACTTATGGATATGCTTCTATTATACTGGGACTGCTGCAAAAAGCAAGTCCTAATTTGTTTTTACTAAATAAATGACGGTAAAGGAGAACAATGCCATGAGCAGAATGTTTGGAACGGTCGTCCGCGGTGTTCGCGCCCCCATTTTTCGGGAGGGCGATGATGTAGTAAAGGGCACGGTGGATACCGTCCTGAAGGCACTGAAGGAAAACGGCGTGGAGCCGCACGATAAAGATGTCGTTGCCATCACCGAGTCGGTGGTCGCCCGCACGCAGGGCAACTACGCCACCGTAGAGCAGATTGCTGCCGATGTCAAGGCGCGTACCGGCGGCAAGACCGTCGGCGTCACCTTCCCCATCCTCAGCCGCAACCGCTTCTCGGTGCTGCTGTCCGGCATTGCCGCGGGCTGCGAGAAGGTCGTCCTCATGCTCAGCTACCCCTCCGATGAGGTCGGCAATCATCTTATCAGCATGGATCTTCTGGACGAAAAGGGCATTGACCCATGGAAAGATGTCCTCACGCTGGAGCGCTTCCGCACCGAGTTCGGCTCCGTGATCCACCCCTTTACCGGCGTGGATTATGTGGAGTATTACTCCGGTCTGATTCGGGAAGCCGGCGCCGAGGTCGAGGTCATCTTCGCCAACCGTGTCCAGACCATTCTGGATTACACCGATACCGTTATTACCTGTGATATTCACACCCGTGCCCGCAGCAAGCGCCTGCTGCAGGCTGCCGGCGCCCGTGTGGTGCTGGGGCTGGACGACCTGATGACCGCCCCCGTGGAGGGCAGTGGCTACAATCCCCAGTACGGTCTGCTGGGCTCCAATAAGGCGGACGAAAACCGCGTTAAGCTGTTCCCCCGTGATGCCATGCTGGTCGCGGAGCGCATCGGTCAGATGATGAGCGAAGCCACCGGACGCCATATCGAGGCGATGGTCTACGGCGACGGCGCGTTTAAGGATCCCGCAGGCAAGATCTGGGAGCTTGCCGATCCGGTCGTCGCGCCCGGTTACACCAAGGGACTCATCGGTACCCCCAATGAGCTGAAGCTCAAGTACCTTGCCGACCACGATTTCGGCGAGCTTTCCGGCTCCGCCCTGCAGGAGGCCATCAGCCAGCGCATCAAGGAAAAGGACGCCACCAGCCTTGTGGGTCAGATGGTCTCCGAGGGTACCACCCCCCGCAACCTCACTGACCTTATCGGCTCACTGTGCGACCTGACCAGCGGCAGCGGCGATAAAGGCACCCCCATCATCTACATTCAGGGCTACTTTGATAACTACACCACCGAGTAATTCTTCATTATTCTTTTCCTTTATTCTCGTAAGGCAAGACCCGCTCCCGGCAATTTGGGGGTGGGTCTTGCCGCTTTTTCCGGTTTTCGGTAGGGCAGGGGATAGGGGCGCCGCGGTGG
>JBNMIL010000046.1:0-12901 GCA_050873265.1 Angelakisella sp.
CCCCAAAAAGGCGGAGCCTTTTTGGGGGTCGGGCGGCGGGGAAGCCCGCGGCGGACGGGAAGTGAACCGAGGAGGGGAGACCATGCAGAAGCTGACGGCGGCTACCGTCTTTACGGAGCTGCAAAACAAGGAGATCGCGCTCATCGGGCTGGGGGTCAGCCACCGACCGGTGGCAAGGCTGCTTGCCCAAAAGGGCATGAGCGTGACGGTCTATGATAAAAAAAGCCCCGAGGAGCTGGGCGATGCGGCAGCGGATCTTGCCGCCATGGGCGTCCGGTTCGTCACCGGCGCCGACTACCTGCAAAGGCTGCGGGGAGATGTCATTTTCCGCACGCCGGGCATGTATTTTAATCACCCGCGCCTGCGCGAGCTGATGCGGGCGGGCGCCGCCGTCACCAGCGAGCTGGAGCTGTTTATGCAGTGCTGCCCCTGTCCCATCATCGGGGTGACGGGCAGCGACGGCAAGACCACGACCACCAGCCTGATTGCCGAAATGCTGCGGCAGAGCGGCAAAACGGTGCATCTGGGCGGCAACATCGGGCGGGCGTTGTTCCCCGAGCTGGAAAGCGTAAAGCCCGACGACATGGCGGTGGTGGAGCTTTCCTCGTTCCAGCTTTTATCCATGCGGCAAAGCCCGGAGATCGCCGTGGTGACCAATGTGACCCCGAACCATCTGGACGTTCACGGGACAATGGAGGAGTACATTGCCGCCAAGAAAAACATCTTCCTGCACCAGGGGGCTTTTACCGCCACGGTGCTGAATGCCGACTGCCCCACCACGGCAGCCTTTGCCGCGGAGGTACGGGGCGACTGCCGCTGGTTCAGTCGGCGGCACCCGATGGAACGGGGCGCGTGGCTGGACGAAGCCGGTACGCTGCACTACACCGACGGCAGCGGCGATACCCCGCTGTTCCCGATGAGCGAGATAAAAATACCGGGACTGCACAATGTGGAGAATATGCTGACCGCCATAGCCGCCGTGTGGGGGCTGGTACCGCCGGAGGTCATTCGGCGGGTGGCAAATACCTTCCCCGGGGTGGAGCACCGCATTGAGTTTGTGCGGGAGCTGAACGGGGTGCGCTGGTATAACGATTCCATTGCCACCAGCCCCACCCGCACCATTGCCGGACTGGAGAGCTTTGACCAAAAGCTCATCATCATTGCCGGCGGGTATGATAAGCATTTGGACTACACCCCGCTTGCCGAGCCGGTGCTGCGCCATGTCAAGGCGCTGATCCTGACCGGCGCGACGGCGGATAAAATAGCGGCGGCGGTGACCGCCCACCCGGACTATGCCGCGAGCGGTCTGGTGCTGCGGCGCGCCGCCACGCTGGACGAGGCGGTGACGATCGCCCATGACATTGCCGAAGCGGGGGATATCGTTTCGCTTTCGCCCGCCTCCGCCAGCTTTGACTGCTACCCGAACTTTGAGGTGCGTGGGCAGCACTACAAGGCGCTGGTGAACGCGCTGAAGTGACCCGGCGAACAGCCGCACAGAGGGAAATTTGCGGGGAAGGCGGGACGCCCGCGGGGCAAACCGTCCTGCGGACGGTTTCGGCGGCGGAGCCGCCGGCTCCGGCTGCGCCGGAGCGCCCTGCGGGCGGATACCAGCCCCCTGCACAGACCCCGAAAAAGCGGTTCCCGGATTTTTAACAGGTGAATAAGCAGGAGCTTTACTTCTGCCTTGTATGAGGCAAGAGCGAAGCGAAAAAAAGGAGGACGAATATGAACATCACGACCGAAAAGATAACCGCCGCCGCGCGCCGGCTGTGCGAAGCCCCTGCCCCCAGCGGGCGGGAGTGCGCCGCCTATGCCGCCGCGCGGGAGCTGCTCTCCCCCCTGGGAGAGGTGAAGCGTACCCCGCTGGGCAGCCTGCTGTGCTGCGTCAATGAGGGGAAGGAGGGGGCGCCCCACCTGCTGCTGGAAGCCCATCTTGACCAGATCGGCTTTATTGTGACCCGCGTGGAGGAGGGCTTTTTGCGCTTTGCCAAGGTGGGCGGCATTGACGCCCGCTGGCTGCCTGCTACCCCTGTGGTGATCCATGCCGCCGAGGGCGACTATTCCGGCATTATCACCTCGGTCCCGCCCCATCTGGCGGGGGACGGCACTGACCATTCCATCAAGATCGAGAATCTGCTCATCGATACCGGCTTTACTGCCGAGACCGCGGCAAAGCTCTTTGCCCCCGGCGATATCGTCACCTTTGCGGCAAAGCCCGCGGAGCTGATGAATGGCAGGCTGGCGGCTCCGGCGCTGGACGACCGCATCGGCTGCGCCGCCGTCATCGCCGCGGCGGAGGAGATCGCCGCCGAAAAGCCCGACTGCAGGGTAACGGTACTGCTCTCCTCCATGGAGGAGGTAGGTGGACAGGGCGCCATGACCGGCGGCTTTGCCGTGCAGCCCGACTATGCCATCGCGGTGGACGTCAGCTTCGGCGACGGCTTTGGCTGCGCGCCGGAAAAGACCGCCCCCTTGGGCGGCGGCACCATGCTGGGCTATTCGCCGCTTTTGAACCGCGACTTTACCATGAAGCTGAAGGCGCTGGCGGAGGGGCACGAGATCCCGCTGCAGCATGAGCCGATGGGCGGACGTACCGGCACCGACGCCGATGAGCTGGCGACTGCCGGACGCGGCGTGAAAACGGCGCTTTTGTCCATTCCGCTGCGCAGCATGCACACCGTGGCGGAGACCATTGACCCCGAGGACGCGGCGAACACCGCCCGCCTGATGGCACTGGCGGCAAAGGAGGGTATTTGACATGAAATACGAGCAGCTGTGGAAAGATATCGAGACACTGTGCGCGCTGCGCGGTCCGAGCGGCAGAGAGGACGCCGTGCGGGAGTACCTGATCGGCGAGATCAAGGGTCACGCCGAGTACGAGGTAGACCCGCTGGGCAACCTGCTGGTGCGCAAAAAGGGCAAAGCGCCCGCCAAAAAGGTTTTGCAGCTTTCCGCCCACATGGACGAGGTGGGCTTCATCGTGACGAATATCGACGAAAAGGGCTTCCTTTCCTTTGCGCCGGTGGGCGGCGTACAGCCGGAGGTGACCGGCGGACGCATGGTGCTGGTGGGCGATGACGCGATCCCCGGCATGGTGGGCTGCAAGCCGGTGCACCTGTGTGACGACAAGGAGCGCAGTGACCCCGGCAAGCTCTCCGGCATGAAGATAGACATTGGCGCGAAGGACAAGGCGGACGCCGAAAGCCGCGTGGCGCTGGGCGATATGGTGACCTTTACCGGTCCGGTGCTGCACTACGGCGAGGGCAAGGTGGCAGGCCGTGCGCTGGACGACCGTGCCGGCTGCGCCATGCTGCTGGCGATGATCCGTGAGGAGCTGCCCTGCGACTGCTGCTTCTCCTTTACGGTGCAGGAGGAGGTAGGCTGCTTTGGCGGAAAGACCGCCGCCTACACCCTGCAGCCCGATATCGCCATTGCCGTGGAGACCACCACGGCGGGCGACCTTGCCGGTGTGCCGGAGGAACGCAAGGTATGCCGTCTGGGAAACGGTCCCGTCGTCTCCTTTATGGACCGCGGCACCATTTACACCTACGACCTTTACCGCAAGGTGCGTGCCCTTGCCGATGAACACGGCATTCCCAACCAGACGAAGGAAGGGGTATTTGGCGGAAACGAGAGCCGCAGCCTGATGACTGCCCGCGGCGGCAGCGAGGTGCTGGCGATCTCCGTTCCCAGCCGTTACCTGCATTCCCCCGCCTGCGTTGCCGATGAACGGGATATTGAAAACACGCTGGAGCTGCTGCGGCTGCTGCCGGAGGCGCTGGCGCTGTGATGGTAAGAAGCCTTGCCTATGACGACCGGCGGCTGCGGGACATCGGCGGCGAGCCGCTGCTTGCCACGATGGTGGAATCGGCGGCGCGGTGCTGCGGCATGGGGCTGCTGTACGAATTCTGGGGCGTTTATGAGGGGCGGCGCGACCGTGAACCCAAAGGGTTTATCCTGCAAAAGGGACACGCCCTGTGGGCGACCGCCCTCTGCCCCGAGGCGGCGCCGGAGATCGTGGACTTTCTGCGCTGGCGGCAGGAGGGCTGGGTGATGCTGTGCCCGACCCTTTCCGCTGCGTGGAGGGAGGAGACCGGAGAGACGGGGCTTCCGCTGGCGGTGATGGCGCTGCCGGAGGACGCGGTTTTTACGCTGCCGGAGGCGGAATACTGCCCCAAAACCGCCACAGCGGTGGCGGACTGCAACCTAGCGGTGGGGGAGCTGACCCTCGCCCAATACGAGGCGGCGGTGGTGAACCTGCATCTGGCGGAACGCCGCCATGTGGGATACACGGTAACGCTGCGGCAGGACGGCAGGGCAGTCTCGGCGGCGGCGGTGACAGACTGCGGAACCCGACGGGGGCAGATCAGCTATGTGGCGACGCTGCCGGAGTACGAGGGGCAGGGTCTGGGGCGTGCGGCGGTGTACCGCTGCGCCGCCTGGCTGCGGGAGCGGGGGCTGACCCCGCTGGTCGCCTGTGAAGCCCACCGGGAGAGCTTCTACGCCGGACTGGGGTTTCTGCCTGTAAGCGGCGTGACGGTCTTTACGGGATAGCGGACGGAGCAAAAGCGCCGGACGAAGGGCACAGCTGCCTGCGGCGCTCGGGAAAGACCGCGAAATTAAGAAACAAAAAGCGCTGCGGCGGGGGTTCTCCGCGGCGGCGTTTGACAGAACAGCCCCTTTCGTGGTAAGATAGGGGCTGTTCCACGCGGGAGTGGCGGAATGGCAGACGCGCTGGTCTTAGGAGCCAGTACATTTTGTGTGTGGGTTCAAGTCCCATCTCCCGCACCAATAAAAAAAGAGCCGGCAGGCTCTTTTTTTATTGGTGCGGGAGATGGTGGGAGCGCGGGGTTTATCATGAAGAAATCGGCTTATGCGCTGATAAAACGCGAAGGGGGAACCGGCAAAGGTTCCCCCTTCACACAACCCCCTCCTTGCGGGGGGGGCAAGGTGTCGGTGGGCGGCTTTATAACTCACAAAATAACTCACTTTTATTTTTGGTGGGGGAGGACGGCTTGACTTGCCGAATGAAAGGCTTTACTATAAATTTGGAGAAATTAACTGCAACGGGGCGATATACCTGCTGTGTTTGATGATTTGCCCCGCGGGAGCGCGGGGCGATTTTGTTTTCTTGAAGAGGGGTGACGCAATGACATACTATGCCCATACCCGCGAAGGCAAAGACGGAAAGACAGAGTGCCAGACAGTGGAGGAGCACCTGATGGGGACGGCCGTGCTGTGCCGCGAATTCGCGGCGGCATTCGGGGCGGCGGAGCAGGGGGAGCTGGCGGGACTGACGCATGATATGGGGAAGTGTACCGAGGCGTTCCAAAGGCGGCTGCTGGAGAATGGCCCCGTAGCAGACCATGCCACGGCGGGAGCGGTCATCTGCGCGAAAAGAGGGCAGCTTTACACGGCGGCGTGCGTGGCGGGACACCACGGCGGGCTGCCGGACTTTGGCAACGCGGCAGCCGACCGCGCGGGGGAGGCGACGCTGTACGGACGGCTGAAGAAAGGCATAGAGGAGCGGTATGTGGAACAGTGCGGGGAGAGCGGAATCTCCCTGCCGGCGCAGATGCCGGCGATGCCGGTGCGGGGGAAACTGGCGGCTTCCTTTTGGACAAGAATGCTTTATTCCTGTCTGGTGGACGCGGATTATCTGGATACGGAACGCTTTATGAGCCGCGGGCAGGTGTGCCGCGGAAAAGGGGAGGAGATCACCGTTCTGGAGGAGCGGCTGCGGGCATACACCGCGCCGTGGCGCTCGCCAAAGACAGACCTGAACCGGCTGCGCTGTGAGATTCTGCGCGCCTGTGCGGAGGCGGGGAACAAGCCGAGGGGCATTTATACGCTGACGGTACCGACCGGCGGAGGGAAAACAGTGGCTTCGCTGGCGTTTGCGCTGCGGCACGCGGCGGCGCATGGCATGAAGCGGGTGATCTATGTGATCCCCTATACCTCCATCATCGAGCAGAACGCGAGGGTGTTCCGCGATATTCTGGGGGACGAAAATGTGCTGGAGCACCACTCCGGTGTGTGGTTCGAGCTTGCGGACGGCGCGCCGCCGCAGGAGATCCGAAAGGCACTGGCGGCGGAGAATTGGGAGATACCGGTGGTCGTTACCACGGCGGTACAGCTGTTTGAATCAATGTACGCCGCCCGCTCCTCGCAGTGCCGCAAGCTGCATAACCTGGCGAACAGTGTGATCATCTTTGATGAGGCGCAGATGCTGCCGCTGCCGCACCTGCGTCCCTGCACGGCGGCAATGGGCGCGCTGGCGGAGCAGTTCCGTGCCACGGTGGTGCTGTGTACCGCGACGCAGCCTGTGCTGAACGACCTGCTGCGCGACTATGCGCCGCACTGTCCGGTGACTGAGTTGTGTCCTCGCGCCGCCGGAGAATATGAGCGCTTCCGTCGTGTGACATTTCGGCGGGAGGGGGTGCTGACCGATGAGGAAACGGCAGAGCGGCTGGGCAAGGAGCGGCAGGTGCTGTGTATTGTGAACAGCCGCAGGGCGGCGCAGAGTATTTTTTCCAAGCTGCCGCGGGAGGGGAGCTTCCACCTTTCCACACTGATGATCCCGGCGCAGCGGCAGCAGCTGCTGGAGGAGATCCACCGACGGCTGAAGGACGGTGAGCCATGCCGCGTGATATCCACATCGCTGATCGAAGCGGGAGTCGATGTGGATTTCCCGACGGTATATCGGGAGCTGGCGGGATTGGATTCCGTATTGCAGGCGGCGGGGCGCTGCAACCGAGAGGGGCTGCGGTCGGCGGGCGATAGCATGGTGACGATATTTGAACGGACGGAGCTGCCGCCGGTGCTGTTCCGCACGGCGATAGGGGCGGCAAAAGAGGCATTAGAGGGCGGGTGTGACCCCGCCGTGCCGGAAACGATGACTTGGTATTTCCGCGCCCTGCGCAGCCTGACCGGTGAGGCGCTGGACAAGCAGGGTGTGGTAAAAGCCTTTACCGACGGGATAGAGGGCTGTGAATTCCCGTTTGGAACGGTGGCGAGGGAGTTCCGCCTGATCGGGCGGGAGACCCGAACCGTTTACATCCCCTACGGAGAAGGGGAGGAGCTGCTCCGTCGGCTGCGGGCGGGAGAGGGCGGAAAAGAACTGTACCGCAGGCTGGGGCACTACGCGGTCTCGGTATATGAACAGCATTTTGAGGCGCTGTACCGTGCGGGAGCGCTGCTGACGGCGGCGGAGGAACCGGCGCTGGACGAAAACAGCGCGATCCTGACCGACCGGACGCTGTACAGCGAGACGATGGGACTGACGCTGGAGCCGGAGAACGGCAAGGCGGAATCTGTATGAGCAGAGCATGGAAAGTCCGTTCTATTGGACATATAAGATGCTATGATGGGAATGAAACGGATAGAAAGGGGTGAATGTATGGCGATACAAGTGGAGGTATGGGGAGACTACGCCTGCTTTACCCGACCGGAGATGAAAACCGAGCGGGTGAGCTATGATGTGATGACGCCCTCCGCGGCGCGCGGGCTGCTGGAAAGTATATACTGGCACCCCGGGCTGAAATGGCACATTGATCGGATTTATGTGTGCAATCCCATTCGCTTCACCAATATCCGCCGGAATGAGGTCAAGGACACCATCAGCGCGAGGAATGTAAAAGCTGTGATGGAAAAGGGGGAAGGAGAACTGTACCTTGCCGCGCCGGAGAGTATCCAGCAGCGGGCTGCCATGGTGCTGCGGGAGGTACGGTATGTGATAGACGCCCACTTTGACATGACGGAAAACGCGGCAGTCGGCGATAACCCGGGAAAATTCCAGGATATGATAAAGCGGCGGCTGGAACGGGGGCAGTTTTACAGTATGCCTTACTTTGGCACAAGGGAATTCCCAGCACACTTTTGCCGCTGCGCGCAGCTGCCGCCCTGCCCTGAGGAGCTGCGGGGGACCCGCGACCTGGGCTGGATACTGCTGGATATGGACTATGCCGACCCGCAGAACATCACGCCGAGGTTTTTCCGTGCCAAGCTGCGTGACGGCGTGATGGAGATACCGGTATGGGACAGCGGGGAGGTGAAAAAATGATCCTGCAGGCGCTGACCGGGTATTACGAGGACCTGCTGCGGCGGGGCGAGATAGCGGCGCCCGGCTGGTGCCCCGCCAATATCAGCTATGCCCTGTGCATTGATGGGGCGGGACAGCCGGTTCTGGTCGTTCCCACGATGCGGGAGGTCATGGCGGGGAAGAAAACAGTCCTTCGCCCGCAAAGTATGACGCTGCCGGCGGCGGTAAAGCGCACGGTGGGCGTTGCCTCCAACTTTTTGTGGGATAATTCCTCTTATCTACTGGGAATCGACCAGAAGGGTAAGCCGGAACGCAGCCGAGAGTGCTTTGCCGCGGCACAGGTGCTGCATCATGCGGTATTAGACGGGGCAGATACCCCGACGGCGCGCGCTATACTGAAGTTTTTTGACACTTGGAAGCCGGAAGCGGCGGCGCAATCGGTGCTGGCGGGACAGTTGGAGGAGATCACTGCCGGAGGGAATATGGTTTTTCGGGTAGACGGGCTCTATCCACAGGAGGACGAAATTATCTGCGAGGCGTGGAGAGCGTACCGTGACCGCGGCGGCGAGGACACAGTGAAAATGCAGTGCCTGGTGACCGGACGGCAGGACGAGATACCGGCGATCCACCCATCGATCAAGGGAGTGCGGGACGCACAGTCCAGCGGCACTGCGCTGGTATCCTTTAACGCGCCGGTAGGACAATATGCCGCATTTGCCTACACCGCGGCGCTCAATCATCTGCTGGCAGACCGCAGCAATGTGCAGCTGATCGGTGATACGACGGTGGTTTGCTGGGCAGAGGGAGCGGAACCGGATTATCTGGCGGTCGCCATGGCGGCGCTGTTCGGCGAAGGGGGAAAGGGCTTTACCGATAACGACCTGCGGACGGTGCTGAAAAGGCTGGCAAGTGGGCTGCCCTGCGACGGGCTGGAGATCGACCCCGATCGCCCGTTCTATATTCTGGGGCTGGCGCCCAATGCGGCGCGGCTTTCGGTGCGCTTTTTCCTGCGGGACAGCTTTGGCAGGCTGATGCGGAATATCAACGACCACTATGAGCGGCTGGAGATCGCCGGAGCGAAATATCCGACCCTGCCGCTGTGGAGCCTGCTGCAGGAGACCGTGAACCGGAACACGAAGGACACGGCGCCTTCGCCGGTGATGGCGGGCGCCGTGGCACGGGCAGTCTTTTCCGGCAGCCCGTATCCGGCTTCGCTGCTGGAGGCGGTGATGCTGCGTATCCGCGCGGAGCGGGATATCACATGGGGGCGTGCCGCGATTCTGAAGGCGTATTATCTGAAAAATCCACACAACGACTGTCCAAAGGAGGTTCTGACCGTGAGCCTGAACGAAAACAGCACCAACCCTGCCTATACGCTGGGACGCCTTTTCTCGGTATACGAGGCGGCACAGCAGGCAGCGAACCCCGGCATCAACGCGACCATTAAGGATAAGTATTTTAATGCCGCGGCAGCGATGCCCGCCAGCATCTTTCCGGTGCTGAACAGCCTGTACCAGAAGCACCAGCGGAAGCTGGAGGCAGGGCAGCGCATTTACTACGATAAGCAGGTCATCGCCCTGAAAGGCGTGCTGGACGAAAGCTATCCGGCACGGCTGACGCTGGCGCAGCAGGGCGCCTTTGACCTTGGGTATTACCATCAGAAGCAAAAGCGCTATGCCAAAAAGGAGGAGAATGAGAATGTCTGAGCCGATCAAAAACCGGTACGAATTTGTGGTGTTCTTCGATGTGGAAAACGGCAACCCCAACGGCGACCCCGATGCGGGGAATATGCCCCGTGTGGATCCGGAGACCGGCTATGGGCTGGTCACCGATGTTTGCCTGAAGCGCAAGATCCGCAACTATGTGGAGACGGTAAAGGAGGGTGAACCCGGCTACCGCATTTACATCAAGGACAGCGTGCCGCTGAATACCAGCGACAAGGAAGCCTGTGCCTATGTGGGTGTGGAGCCGGTGAAGGAAAAGCTGCGGGAAGCCAAGAAGAAGGACGCGAAGCTGGACGAAAAGCTGCGGGACTTTATGTGCGCCAATTTTTACGATATCCGTACCTTTGGCGCGGTGATGACCACCTTTATGAAAGGTGCGCTGAATTGCGGGCAGGTGCGCGGACCGGTCCAGCTGGGCTTTGCCCGCAGCGTTGACCCCATTCTGCCGCAGGAGATCACCATCACCCGTGTGGCGATCACGACCGAAGCCGACGCGGAAAGGAAAGACACCGAAATGGGACGCAAATACATCGTTCCCTACGGGCTTTATCGGGTCGAGGGCTATGTTTCCGCCAATCTGGCACGCAAGACGACCGGCTTTTCCGAGGAGGATCTGGCGCTTTTATGGGAGGCGATCATCAATATGTTTGAAAACGACCGTGCTGCCGGTCGCGGCAAGATGGCGGTGCGGGAGCTGATCGTGTTCCGGCATGAGACCGAGCTGGGCTGCGCGCCGGCGCATAAGGTGTTTGATCTGGTAAAGGCACGCCGCAAAGAGGGCGTTCTGGTGCCCAGAAGCTATGAGGATTATACCGTGGAGGTAAATGAAGCCGCGCTGCCTGCCGGTGTGACCTGCACACAGATGGGGTGATATGAGGGAAGTTGTCACACCCTGTAAGGGGTGTGCGGATTGAAATAATTTACTGGTGGCGATGCTTTATACGCAGCTTTTGCCGCGCTCTGTAAGGGCGTGAGGGTTGAAATACGGTATTTGCCTGAAAACGCTGTACAACAGTCGCTGCCGCATCTTGTGCGGGAAGCGGGGGTTGAAACTACGGTGACACTTTGTTGGATATTTCGGATATGAGTCGCATCTTACAGAGATGTGTGGGTTGAAATCCGTTGAAATCGTGGTAGACTTCTATGCAGCGTAGGTCGTGCCCCGTGCGGGGCGCGTGGGTTGAAATCTGAAGCTGTTCCAAACTATAGGCTCTGGTGTATGTCGCGCCCCACATGGGGCACGCGGGTTGAAATATGACCAATCCCATGGAGCACAAAAAAGGTCTGAAGGTCGAGCCCCGTACGGGGTGCGTGGGTTGAAATCGAAAATGGGGAGGCGTTCCGACGGGGGTCACGCATAACGGGGAAAGGCAAGGGGCACCGCGGAGAACGGTGCCTCTTTGCTGTGTGTGACTGAAAAGCTCTTTGGAGAATAAAAAGCCGCCCCCAACCGGAAGAGGTTGGGAGCGGAGATGGATTTTATGCGTGCTTTTTCTTGTGATAGCCGCAGTCGCAGTAAGAACCGCCGGAGGCGAGGGTGTATTCCCGCACAAAGTCGGAGGTGCCGCCAGCTTCCGCCATGGTGTAATCCAGATGACACATGGCGGGGACGAGGTCGTAAAGCCCCAGCTCCTGCATGAGGGTGCAGATGCCGCAGCGGGTGAAGCGCGCCTCATAACCGCTGCCGTCGGGGTAGGGGTAGTAATCCATATTCCACGAATAGGGGTTGCGGTCGGCGGCGCGGAGTTTGGCGGTCGCTTCCATTCCCGCCAGATCCTTGGGGGAGAACTTGGCTTTGCCGCTCTTGCGGCAGAACCAGCGCATCAGCTTGGTCATCATGGCTTTGGCGTAGTATTCGGTAAGCGGCTCGACAGCGGGACGCTGCGGCATGGAGAGGATAAACGCCCCCAGCATGGCGGCATTGACGATGTTCATTTTGAAACGGTCGGCTCTCTCAAACTCCGGCAGGGAGGCAATGATCTGCCGGTAGCGGGGCTTTGCCTTGCGGGTGATCTCGCCGGCGGCGGTGCCGTCGTAACCCAGCACATCGGTAAGCTCGCGGCGGAAGGAACCGGAAAACAGCAGCCACATACCCATGGGCATTCCGACATATTTCATATAAATCACTCCTTTGCAAATTCCAGACGGACGATGCGCATTTTCATTTTATTATCGCCGACCCGTGCCAGAAAGCGGAAAAAGCCGGAGACGGAGGGGTCGGAAAGATCATTGTAGCCCAGCATATAGCCGCGGGCGGAGACGGTAAGGCGGCGATCCCACAGGGGAAGCTCCTTTCCGGCATCGGAGACGGCGAAATAGGCGCCGACATCTTGGATCTGGGCGGTCTTGATCCATGTTTTCAGCATCAGCTTGACCGCGGAGCGGTTGGCGGCATCAAAAACGAGCCGTCCATCGGGGAACGCTGCCGCCATAGCCTGCACCAACGCCTTGACCTGCGGGGTAAGGAAATAATAAAACACACCGGCGGCAAAGAACACCGCGCCGCCCGAGGCATCTATTTTGGTGAACCATGAGGTATCATTGAGGTCGCAGGGGATATTTTCCTCCCGCTCGCCGGCGGGCAGCAGCTCATTGCGGGCGGCGATGACGGCGGGAAAATCGATATTATAAATTTTGCAGTTGCCGTTATCGCAGCGGCGACCGGTATCGTCCAGCCCGCAGCCCAGATTGACCACCGCCGCCGTGGGGTGGGTCTTGAGGTAATCCTCCACCTCCCACGCGAGGTCGTTCTGCCGCATGGCAAGCTCCAGAAAACCAAAGCGCTGCATAACGCTGCCGGCGGCTTTTTCCAGTGTCGAGAAATCGTAATCCACCTGGCTGATGATGCGGGCGGCGGTCTCATCGCGGTACAGTGCGGGGTACAGCTCCGAGCACATCTTGCGCCCGTACAGCGGAATGACCAGTGTTTCCTGCACCGTGTTCTTTTCAATATGGTATTTCATTATTTGTTCCTCCTGTAACCGGCTTCGTCCCGATATTCGGGGTGATCCTTGAGATAAGGGTCGCGGCTGCCGCAGATGGTATAATCACACCGGCAGCCGTTGGCGCAGGTGGTGGTGCGCACCAGCCGCGCGCCGATCAGCTCCATGGCGGTATAATCGGGATTGCACAGGGC
>JBNMIL010000047.1:0-12901 GCA_050873265.1 Angelakisella sp.
CCCACCGGCGCCGCCGTCCTTTTCGGACGGCGGCGCCGCTTTTGCAGATGCTCTGCCTTATTTCACAAATTATTTCACAAACTCAGCGGTATCCCGCGCGATCATGATCTCCTCGTTGGTCGGCACGACCCATACCTGCACCTTGCTGTCGGCGCCGGAGATGCGTACCTCCTCGCCGCGGCAGTCGTTCGCCTTCAGGTCGGGGGTCACGCCCAGGTAAGCCAGATCGTGCAGCACCTTCTCCCGCAGACCGATATCGTTCTCGCCGATTCCGCCGGTAAACAGAATGGCGTCCACGCCGCCCAAAGCGCCCGCATAGCTGCCGATCAGCTTCACCAGCTGATACTCCAGCATATCCAGCGCCAGCTGCGCCCGTTCATTGCCGGCTTTCGCCGCCGCCTGTACATCGCGGCAGTCGCTGGAAACACCGGAAACGCCCAGCAGACCGGACTCATTATTCAGGATACGGGAGACCTCGCTCTCCGGCAGCCCCTCCAAACCGGCAATATAGCCAACGATGGAAGGATCAATGCCGCCGCAGCGGGTACCCATCATAATGCCATCCAAGGGGGTGAAGCCCATCGAGGTATCCACCACCTTGCCGTCCTTGATGGCGGCAAGGGAGCTGCCGTTGCCCAGGTGGCAGGTGATCAGGCGGTGGGGCATCTCGCCCATCAGCTCCGCAATGCGGCCGCTGATGTAGCGGTGGCTGGTGCCGTGGAAGCCGTAGCGCCGCACGCCGTGCTCCTCGTAGTATTTGTAGGGAATGGCGAAGGTGTACGCCTTGGGGGGCATGGTGGCATGGAACGCCGTATCAAATACCGCTACCATCGGCACCGCCTCGCCGAATACGCTGCGGCAGGCACGGATGGTCGCCGCCTGGGGCGGATTGTGCAGCGGGCTGATATCCCGCATATCGTTAATGGCGTCGATGGCTTCGTCATCTACCAGCACCGAGTGGGAGAACTTGGCGCCGCCGTGGGTCACGCGGTGTCCCACCGCCGCGATCTCCGATACACTGTCGATGACATGACCCTCTCCCTCGGTCATCTCGTGCAGGATCACATCAAAAGCGTCCTTGTGGGTAAAAAGATCCGCCTCTTTCTCTACCTTGTAGCCGTCGGCGGTCTTGTAGCTGTACTTGCCGTCAATGCCGATCCGCTCGCAAACGCCCTTGCACAGGGTCGCCTCGTCCTCCATACGGATCAGCTGATACTTCAGGGAAGAGCTTCCCGCGTTGATCACCAGAATGTTCATCAGTGTATTGTCTCCTTTTTTGTTGTTGCCGTGTCACTTCACAAACCCAAGGGGGCTTGACACCTTTTTGTCTATTTAATATTATTGAAATCAGCCCCCTTTGTCAACAAATCTGCGCCAACTTTTATTACTTATTTGCGATTTTTTAATGCAAATATTGTTATAAGCACAAACTCCGTCGTTTCTTGTTCCGTGCCTTTGTACCTTTTGTCTATATCGCCTGTTTTTTGCGTTGCCGCCTGTCTTTTCGGAGCGCATTTCCCTGCGTTTTTCTTTCGGACCTCCGGCAAAAGCCAAGCTGCGCCCGCAGGGCGTTCCGGCTGCGCCGGAACCGGCGGCAAAGCCGCCGAAGCCGTCCTTCGGACGGTTTGCCCTGCGGGCGGCACCACCGCCCCCCTCCCTCCATCTGTATCTCAAAGCCACGAAAGGAGCCAAATCCATGCAGGTCGCTGCCGTCATTGCCGAATGGAACCCGCTGCATCGGGGTCATCTGCTGCCCATCACGGCTGCCAAAGCACAGGGCGCCACCCATATCGCCGCTATCGTCAGCGGCAATTTCGTCCAGCGGGGCGAACCGGCGCTCTGCCCATGGCAGTACAGGGTCACTGCCGCCCTGCGCAGCGGTGTCGATCTTGTTTTGCAGCTGCCGCTGCCCTATGCCGTTTCCACCGCCGAGCACTTTGCCGGCGGCGCCGTGGCAAGCCTTGCGGCGCTGGGCTGTGTAGATACCCTGGTTTTCGGCAGCGAGTGCGGCGATCTTGCCGCCCTGCAAGCCGTCGCCGATGCTTTGCATTCCGCCGATTTTCCGGCGGCGCTGGCGCCGCATCTGGCGGCTGGGCTTCCCTTTGCGGCGGCGCGGCAGGCGGCGGTCTCCACCCTCCTCGGGGAGCGGGCGGCGCTGCTTTCCACCCCCAATAACATCTTAGGGATAGAGTATCTGCGGGCACTGGGTCGGCTCGGCTCCCCGATCCGTCCCCTTACCCTGTCCCGTCAGGGCGCCCCCCACGACGGCTACTCCGAAAGTGAATACCCCTCGGCTTCGCTGCTGCGGCAGCGGTTTCTCTCCGGCGGGGATATTTCCTCCCGGCTGCCGCCCGCCATGGCGGAGCAGCTGCGGCTGGCGGGGGCGCAGGGCGCCCTGCCCGACCGTGACCTGTGGCAATGGGCGCTCCTTACCCGCGCCCGCACGATGGAGGAAGCAGACTTTTCCCGCCTGCCCGATATCAGCGAAGGGCTGGAGCACCGCCTGTACCGCGCTTCCCGCACGGCAAAAACCACCGAGAAGCTGCTGACCGCGGCAAAGACCAAGCGGTACAGTCACGCCCGCCTGCGGCGCATCTTACTGGGGGGTATGCTGGGGCTGCCCGCGGGGCTTTCGGCGGTGGAGCCGCCCTACCTGCGGGTGCTGGGCTTTACCCCGCGCGGCACGGAAATACTGGCAAAAGCCAAAACGACCCGCACGCTGCCGCTTTCCGCCTCGCTGGCGGAGCTGGCGGACACGGGCGACACCGCTGCCCGGTTTGCGCGGCTGGAAAGCCGTGCCGCCGACCTGTACCATGCCTTTACCAAGGGGCTTGCCCCCTGCGGGAGCGAGTACACCACAGCGGTCATTAAAATATAAATTCGGTTTTCAAGGTACACTTTTCAAGACCCGTTTCCATTTGGGGGCGGATCAAGGGGCGGCTGACCTCCGGTATTTTATCGGGGGGTCGGTCGCTTTTTTCTTTTTTCACCGGTGAGGGGAGGGCGGGGCGAAGGACGGTGGAAAAACCGCGGGGCGGCAAGGCCGCCCGCAGGCAGGCTGGCGCCCGACGAGAGGCGGGCTGGCGCCTGTTGAGGGCAACGCAGCCGACGCCGGTTTTTGCGCTGTCATGCGCTCCGCCCGAATGTCCTCCCACTAATACGGACAAAAACGGGGAAATTTGCAGTAAAAGTATTGAATTCGCACAAACCTTTACAAAAAGTTTTCAGTTTTGGGAGATGGTGGAAGAACCGCAATAGAAAGCCGCCCGAAAGCCCCTGCGTTACGGCAGGCAGCCCTCGGACGGTCAACTAATTATTTATAGAGACAGGAAGCGGTGCTTAGTCCGCCTTTTTGCGACGGAGGGAAACAACCGCGATGCAGGTGCCTGCCGCAAAGGCAGCCACCGCCGCCGCGTAGACCCACCAGCTTACCGAATGAGCCTCATTGGACGCTGCCTCCACGGTGAACTGGGTCGCGGCATCTCCCCTTGCCGAGCGGATCACCAGCGCATGTGTCCCTTCGGCAAGCTGTTCCAAATAGCTTTCCCGCAGCTCTACGACGATGCTGCCCTCGCTCTCCCGTTTTTCGTAGCTTTCGGCGGTCAGCGGCGTGCCGTCCACCAGCACCTCGGTAAAGTCCTCATACGCCGCATTGGAGCGGAAGGTGAGCGTACCGCCCTCCCCCTTTTTCCACAGAGCGTCGTTGCCCTGTATGATAGTGGGCGGCACGATCTCGGTCATGGTATCCTCCAAGGAGATCTCCTTTTTACCGTTTGCGTCCGCGAAATACTTATCGCAAGCCGTGCAGTGCCAGCACTCCACTCTGCCGTTGGTCGCCGCCGTCGCAGGGATCGCCTCCAGCTTTTCCAGCGCCGCGTGGCGGGTGGGGTCGGTCTTGCCGTATTTTGCCCCGCACAGGATACAGCT
The DNA here is from genome assembly GCA_050873265.1 of Angelakisella sp. Classification (GTDB taxonomy): domain Bacteria; phylum Bacillota; class Clostridia; order Oscillospirales; family Ruminococcaceae; genus Angelakisella. Next base: position 3,928 of record JBNMIL010000047.1, read on the forward strand.
TGCCCGCTGGGTGCAATTCGCCGTTCCGCCATGGCACTTTCCGCTCTGCTGCTCCAAACAGCCGCTTACGGTGCAGCGGCGGGTATGCGTCCCGTCCCCGTTGGAGCGCCACGCGCCCCACTGATGGGTCGTGCCGGTGCCCGAATTGTTTTCGTCGTCCTCCGACGGAAGCCTTACGATGACCTTGATCTCATTTTCGTTCCACAGGGCGGTGATGGTCATGTTCTCCGCCGGCATGGTGGCGGGGATCTCCTGATCCCAGCCCGCAAAGGTATATCCTGCTTTGGTGGGGTTTGCCGGTGGAGTAACGGCGGTGCCGTAATCCTGCTTTATGATGGTGTCCGCCCCGCCGTTTTCCGGCTTAAAGGTGATGGTATATTGGTTCACTGTCCAGCGGGCAGTGATGGTCATATCCCCTGCCGGCATAGCGGCTGGGATCTCCTGATTCCACCCCGCGAAAGTGTAGCCCGTTCTGGTGGGGTTCGCCGGCGCGGTAATGGCGGTGTTGTAATCCTGCTTAATGATGATATCTGCCCCACCGTTTTCCGGCCTAAAGGTGATGGTGTATTGGTTCACCGTCCAGCGGGCGGTGACGGTCATATTCCCCGCCGGCATGGTAGTGGGGATCTCCTGATCCCAACCCACGAAAGTGTAGCCCGTTTTGGTGGGGTTCGCGGGGGCGGTAACGGCGGTGCCGTAATCCTGCGTGATGGGCGCGATCTCGCTGCCGCCGTCGGTATCAAAGGTAATGGTGTACCGGTTTGCCGTCCACCTTGCCGTCAAGGTCAGGCTTTCGGTCACGGCATCGGCAAAGTTCCATTTTTCTTCGCCCTTATACCAGCCGTCAAAATTGTGTTCCTCTTTGGCGGGGTCAGTGGGCTGTGCGGCAGGGGCATTGGCACGGATCTGGGACGGTACCTCATTTTCTTTCTCCGTTACAAAGGTCACCTTGTATGCCCCGATGACCTCCCCGTTAAAGGTGCCGCCGGAAATTTTGCCCGGCGCTTCCTCCGGGTCGCTTGTATCGTTGATATTCGTTACCTTGCCATTGAAAGTGCCGCCGGAGATGGTGCCGAAAGAACGACCGCTCTCGTTGGTCACTTCGCCATTGAAGGTACCGTTTGTAATGGCAGCACGGTTCTCCACCGCGCCGGTAAACTGCCCGCCGGAGATACTGCCGTCATTCCATACCGCGCCGCGGAAGGTACCGCCGCTAATGGTTCCATCGTTTCTCACGGAGCCATCAAATGCACCGCCGGAGATCTCGGTCGGGCTGTCGTTCTCGTCGCCCCCCTCGATCCACATGGCGCTGCTTTCCATATGTGCCGCACAGCCGCTTACCGTTACCTTATCCCGAATGGTAAGGCTGCGAGCACTGAAGATGCCGCCGCCGGCGTATGCACAACCTACTTTGCTTTGGAGCGCGCGGCAATCCCGTATGGCTGCCGTACCGGAAAGGACGGTCGTGCCGAAATTGCAGATACCGCCGCCGCGGGTGTCCTCATCGCTTGCGGTCCGCGCCACGCAGCCGGTAATGGTGCCGGCGGACATCTCAAATCTGCCGCCGTCCTCCACATAAACACCGCCGCCCTCGCGCGCCGTGCAGCCCACAACGCTGCCGCCCCGCATGAGGAGCGTGCCGCCGGACGCCACATAAACACCGCCGCCGTGGGTGTACCCCGCAGCGCCTGTGCCGGTGCCGCCGGTGATGGCACCGCCCTTTATTACCTTTGCGCCGGCAGCGTCCTGCTTCCAAAGCCCCGTGGCTTCCTCCACGCTGAACTTATTGACCGCGTTGGGCTTGCTGTCCACCAGCGTGAGAGTCGCGCCGTTTTCCACCCGAATAACGCTGCCGCTGCCCTCTAATTTCAGCGCGTAGCCGTTCAGGTCAAGGGTGACCTTGCCGGTGACGACAATGGGGGCGGATATCACAAAATTCACGGCGCTCTCGCCCGCCTTGGTCTCCAGATAATACGAGCCGTCGGTAAGGGGCAGCTGCCCGCTGATACTATCCTTTGTCAGCGCGGTGCCCGTCGGCTCGGTTATTTTATCCTTGGAAAGCCAAAGGGTGCTCTCCTTCTGGACATTATAATCCGCCAGCGTGCGGCCGTCCGTCAAGAACTTGCCGCCGAAATACAGGTATTGCTGATCCGGCGCGATGCCGTTTTTATCCTGGAGCTTCTGCTTGACATTATCGATGCTGTCGCCGCTTTCCACCTCCAGCGTCAGCGGCTCCTGCCACCCAAGGTCGCCGCCGTCCACATAGATCTGCATGGCGTAGGCGGCGGTAAGCAGCATGGCGAAAGCCAGCAGTGCAGCCAGTATCCTCTTTTTCATTGTTCGGCACCTCCTTAACTGTGTCGATGCGGGTTGTTTTCTCCGCCTTTATTATACGATGCTCTCCGCCAAAATGCCATTGGCAGGTTTACCCGAGATCGATCCGGCTTTTAGGTGATATGGCACAAGAGACCAAAAGCCGCCCGCGGGCGGCTTTTTATACTTACGACCCCAGCAGGGTCACGGTAATGGTGAAGGTCTGACCGCGACCGGTACGGCTGGCGCGGTAAAGGTTGATCTCGACGGTATCGCCGGGCTGGTGCTTTGCCAGAATATCACTGCAATCGGCGCGGCTGGTGATCGCCCAGCCATCAATGGAGGTGATGATATCGCCGACCTCGGCGCCCTGCTTGCCTACATCGCTGTCCTCATTGATGGAAACGATGCGAAGCCCCATGGGAATGCCGTAATAGGAGGCTTCGCTGCTGGTGACCTCGGTGACGGTGATGCCAAGCTGCGCTCTGCCGGTCACTCTGCCGTGCTGCATCAGGTCGTCCAGAATGGGCAGGGCGGTATTGATGGGAATGGAGAAGCCGATGCCCTCATAGCCCTCCTCCACCAGCTTGCTGGAGGTAATGCCGATCACCTGACCGTAGGTATTGATGAGCGGTCCGCCGCTGTTGCCGGGGTTGATGGCGGCATCTGCCTGAATGCAGACCATAGTATAGCCCAGCTCGGTGGTGATGGTGCGCTTGACCGCCGAGACATAGCCTACCGTCTGGGTGGAGGCAAGCGCCAGACCGCCGGGATTACCGATGGCGACGACCATTTCGCCGACCTCCAGCTCATCGCTGTTGCCGAAAGTTGCTGCGACCAGCCCCTCCGGCGGGTTCTGCATTTTTAGCATGGCAAGGTCGCTCTGGTTATCGGCGCCGATGAGGGTGGCATTGTAGCTGTCGCCGTTCTGCAGGACGACCTCGTACTGCTCGCCGCCGCTGACCACATGGGCGTTGGTGATGATGTAGCCGTTTTCCGAAAGAACGATGCCACTGCCCTGTGCCGTGGAGCTGCTGCCGTAGCTGACGATGCCCACAACGGAGGGCGCGCACTTTTTATAGATGCCGGCGGGGGTCAGCAGTCCGTCCTCGGTCTGCTCCGGCACGCTGTCATCGGGTTTGTTCTGCTGGTCGATCTCCGGCAGGTGCTCCAGCTGATCGTTTCCGATGGAAGGATCGGGGTTCGGCTGGGGGGTGGTATGATTATTGCCCCATACGGCGGCGCCGACGCACAGCGCGCCCACCAGCAGCACCACAACGCCCATCATGACAAGGAACACCCGCAGACCGCGGCTGTTCTTTTTGCCGCGGTTCGGGCTTTGCCCGTAGCCCCCCTGATATTCCCTGTAATCCCAGTGGTAGTCATTTTCATTGCTGCGGTTTATCATGCTGTTTCTCCTCCCGTCCGGCGGATGCCGCCGGCAATGTGGTAAAGTCGGCATCGACCGTTGGGGCTTTGCGGTTGACGCCTTTTTTGTAATGGGCGGGGTCCGCCTTCAGCCCGAATACAAACTCGGTGTATTCGCCGGGCTGGCTGCGGACGAAGATCTCGCCCTCGTGGACATTCATAATGGTGCGGCAGATGGAAAGTCCCAAGCCGACGCCGTTTTTATCCAGGCTGCGGCTGCGGTCGGTCTTATAGAACCGGTCGAAAAGCCGCGGGATCTCCTCCGGCAGAACACCGGAGCCGGTATTGCGTACCGCTACCATGATATTCTCGCCCTCGGTATAAAAGTCGAAGGAAAGGGTGCCGCCCTCATTGACAAATTTAACGGCGTTATCGATGAGGTTGTACACCACCTGCTGAATGAGGTCGGCATCTGCCAGCACCCAGTAGCGGTCGGTATCCAGCCCCTCCACCTCGATGTGCTTTTCCTCCAGCCGCTGCTCAAAGCCCAGCAGTGTATTGGTGACCAGGGAGGTGATCTCCACCTCGGTCAGCTGCAGGGCGCGCTCGCCCACCTCGATCTGGCTTAAAGTGAGCATATTGCGCACCAGACGGGAAAGGCGCTGCACCTCGCTGGAGACGATACGCAGATAGTGGTTCTGCCGCTCCGGCGGAATAGTGCCGTCCAGAATGCCATCGACAAAGCCGCCGATGGTGGTCATGGGGGTCTTTAATTCGTGGCTGACATTGGCGGTAAAGCTGCGGCGCGCCGATTCGGTGAGTGCCAGCTCGGTCGCCATGTTATTAAAGGCGGAGGCGAGCCGCCCGATCTCATCATCGCCCTCCACCGGCACCCGCACCGAAAAGTCGCCCTTGGCAAAGGCGCGGGTGGCGGCAGCCATCTGCCGCAGGGGATTCACCAGACTGGTGGTGACAAAGTAGATCACGATAAAGCTGACCACCAGCACGACGATGGCGGCAATGAGGAACATCTGCAGCATATCGCCGGCAAGGGCACGGTTGGCGGCGCGGGCGGTCGCCATCACAGCGCCCACCAGCAGCCCGTCCTCATCTACCACGGGGGTGGCGACGGCGTAGCGCGGCTCCTCGCCGGTGCCGCTCATCACCACCGCGCCCTGATAGCTGCCGGTTTTGGAAAGGCTGTCCAGCACCTCCTGCGGCACCGACTGCGGCACGGTGCTGTCGGTGGTGTGCGCCATGATGAGGATATTGCCCTTATTATCGGAAAGGTAGATATCCGCCTCGATGGCGCTGCCCAGCACGGCGTACACCGGCTGCAGGGTATCGCTGCTGACATAGCGGTACTCGTGGGCGGCGTAGTTTTCCATGGTCAGGCGCGCCGCCTGCGTCACATTTTTCTCCCGCAGGCTGATCTTTTCCTCCCGCAGGTAGTCATTTGCCAGCACCATAAAGATGGAGCCGACCAGCACCATGCTGAGCAGAATGATGGCGCAGCACACCGAGTAGTACTTGCCCATCAGGGTCTTCTGCGTTTTTTTCATTCTTATCTCTTTTCTTATTCCTTGACCTCGAACTTATAGCCGACGCCCCACACGGTCTTCAGGCTCCACTGGTCGCTGACGCCCTCCAGCTTTTCGCGCAGGCGCTTGATGTGGACATCGACGGTGCGGCTGTCGCCGTAATACTCAAAGCCCCAGACCTCATCGAGGAGCTGATCGCGGGTAAAGACACGGTTGGGGTTGCTGGCAAGGTGGAACAGCAGCTCCAGCTCCTTGGGCGGCGCGTCCACCACCTTGCCGTCCACCTTCAGCTCGTAGCGGGTCATATTGACGGTGAGCTTATCGTAGCTGACCTCCTTGACCTCGCCGGCAGGCGTACCGGCAGGTCCGCTGCGGCGCAGCACCGCCTTGATGCGGGCAACGATCTCCTTGGTATCGAAGGGCTTTACGACATAGTCATCGGCGCCCAGCTCCAGACCGAGCACCTTATCGAAGGTCTCGCCCTTGGCGGTAAGCATAATAATGGGGCAGTCGCTCTTCTGGCGGATCTGGCGGCAGACCTGCCAGCCATCTAATTTGGGCATCATGATATCCAGCAGGATCAGGGAGGGCTTTTCGCTCTCAAACTTGGCGACGGCTTCCTCGCCATCATGTGCCATTACTACCTCAAAGCCCTCTTTTTCCAGATAGAGACGCAGTAATTCGCAGATATTCAGGTCATCATCGGCTACCAATATCTTGTCCAGCATGCACTTTCCTCCTTGCGGTGAACCTCCCTCGCGCACGGCGGGGTAAGGTATAATATTCTAATATACATTATAGCACCGGCGAGGGCGTTTGCAAAGCGCCGAATATGGCGAATTTGTTAAAATATTGTGAGGGCGAGGCGGGAAAGGGGAGAAACGGCGCGGGCGCTGCCGCTAAGTCCCCATCAGCAGCCGCACGGCAAGGGCGCTGACCAGCGCCGCGGTGATATCGCCGGTCAGGGCGGCGGCGAGGGTGTGGCGGGTACGGCGCACCCCCACTGCCCCGTAATAGACAGCGATGGCGTAAAAGGTGGTCTCCGAGGCGGCGGCAAGAACGCTGCCCACCCGTCCGATAAAGCTATCCGCGCCGTACTGCCCCAGGAGCTGGTGCAGCAGGGCAGTCCCCCCGCTGCCGGAAACGGGACGCAGCAGCGCCAGCGGCAGCACCTCCGCCGGAAAGCCGAGCGCTTCGGCAGCAGGGCGCAGAAAGCCGGTGAGGATATCCAGGGCGCCGCCCGCGCGGAACATGGAGACCACGGTAAGCAGGCACACCAGCGCCGGCGTGACCGAGGCGGCGGTGCGCAGTCCCTCCTTTGCCCCTTTCAGAAAGCAATCGAACACATCGACCCCGCTGCACAGCCCCCAGCCGAACAGCGTGGTGATGAGCAGCGGGACAAGCCACGCGCTAAAGCCCATGGCAGCGCTCCTTTCCCCGCAGCAGCCGCTCCGCCAGCAGCGCGGCGGCAAGGGCGGCGGCACCGGTCAGCCACACGGCGGGCAATATCTCCATGGGGGCGGCGCTGCCCGCCTGCTGCCGCAGCACGGCGCAGGTGGTGGGCACCAGCTGCAGCGAGGCGGTATTCAGCACCACAAAGGTCACCATGGGGGTGCTGGCGGTCGCGGGGTCGGGGTTTTCCTTTTGCAGCTCCCGCATGGCGGCAAGCCCCAGCGGGGTGGCGGCATTGCCCAGCCCCAGCAGGTTGGCGGATAAATTCATGCAGATGGCGGACATGGCGGCGCTGCCCTGCCGCACGGTGGGGAACAAAAGGCGGGTAACGGGACGAAATAGCACCGCCAGCTTCTCGGTAAGGCGGCAGCGGCGGGCGATCTCCATCAGCCCGCTCCACAGGCACAGCATACCGGTAAGGGAGATCACCAGCGTGACCGCCTCTCCGCAGCCGGAAATTGCCGCCGAGGAAAGCTCCTCCATTCTGCCGGTAAAGGCGGCGGTGACAAGCGAGAAAATGAGCAGGACGGTAAGGATCACATTCATCACGGGTAAAGCCCCCTTTTCATCAGGAATGCAGGCGGAAATGTATCATTTTTCTAAAGTTGAAGATGTTTCGACATTATTCGCGCTCGTCCCCGATGGGTATGGTGTAAATCATCGAATAATGGAAATCTGCACCATGCGCAAAAATCATCGGTTTTTGTGAATTATTGTTAAAAAACGATTAAATATTCGTCGAAATTTATCCACTTATTTTGTCAAAATTCATATTTTCCCTCTTGTGTTCCATGGAAAATAATAGTACAATACATTACAAGGTAGAGAAAAAGCACGAATATTAGAAGTAAATGGAAACCGTCAACCACCACCTATTCTAAGGAGGAAAAGTATCATGAAATCCACCGGCATCGTAAGAAAAGTTGACAACCTCGGGCGCATCGTTCTCCCCGTCGAGCTGCGCCGCACCCTCGGCATCGATATCCACAGTGATGTTGAAATCTATGTGGACGGCGATCAGGTCATTCTTAAAAAGTACCTCCCCTGCTGCATTTTCTGCGGCTCCAAGGAAGAGCTGGCGACCTATGACGATAAGTATGTCTGCCGCAGCTGCCGCAGCAAGCTGGCAAAGCTGTAATATAAAACGGCTGACCCCGACCGGACTTTTTCTAAACGAAAACACCCCTCCGCAAGCCAAAAGCGCGCGGAGGGTTTGTTTTTTGGAAAAAACAATAAAAACAGCAGGCTTCTGCCGAAACCTGCCGCTTTTTGGCGTTCCCGAGGTGATTCGAACACCCGACCTACCGCTTAGGAGGCGGTCGCTCTATCCTGCTGAGCTACGGAAACATACTTTGTACCCCTCATTCTACCCGCTGTGGGAGACTTTGTCAACGGAAAAAGTTTGCCGCGGGGACTTCCCACCGCGGGCGGAACATGGTATAATCAGTTCGTATTTGTGCCGCAAGGCACCGGAGCGGCGCTGCCGCCTCCGTCCCATTTCAGCGCCGCTTATCGGCGCGGTAAGGAAGTAAAGCGAATATGATGAAACGAGAAAAATCCTGCGGCGTGCTGGTGCTGCGCCGGCAGGAGGACGAGCTGTATGTTGTACTGCTGCGCCACCGCTTCGGCGGGCACTGGTCCTTCCCCAAGGGTCATGTGGAGGCAGGCGAAAGCGAGCGCCAGACCGCCCTGCGCGAGGTACGCGAGGAAACCGGACTGACCGGCATCAAGCTGATGGACGGCTTCCGCGAGAGTGTGGAATATTCCCCGAAGCCCGGGGTAAAAAAACAGGTGGTGTACTTCCTGGGCACCACCGAACAGGAAAAGCTGGTCCGGCAGGAGGAGGAAATCAGCGAGATCATGTGGGCGCCGCTTAGCCGTGCCGCCGAGCTGGTCTCCTTTGCCAATGATAAGCGGCTGCTGCGCCACGCCCAGCGTCGGCTGGGGCTGCTGCCCGTCGAGCCGGAAGAAAAATCCACGGAGGAGGCGACAGAGTAATGTTGCCGAAAAAAGAGCCGCCATTGGTGCGGGCGGAGACGATCTGCTGCATCATCGCGGCACTCATCGCGGCGGGGTGCCTGGTCCATCACCCCGAAAGCGACCTGCCGTTGGCAGCGATCCTTGTCCTGATGATCGCCGCGAATGTGCTGCAATACCTGCGCGACCGCAAAGACCGCAACGCGCAAAAATAAGCTGTGCTACGAAAAGTCTCCTGCCAAAAGGCGGGAGACTTTTTCTATAGGGGCAGCCGCTTCGAGGGGGCAGGGACGCCCGCAGGGCGCTGCGGCGCAGCCGCAGCC
>JBNMIL010000048.1:0-12633 GCA_050873265.1 Angelakisella sp.
CCCGTGCCCCGCGCGGCATCTTCAAAAATTATTTACAATATTTCACCAAATCGTCACGGCATTTTTACCGACCTTAAAAAAACAGGTCAAGCATTGTTCACAAATTGACGGTATACTAAGAACCAGTAAAGGGACAAGGCACCAACCGTCCCGCAGAAAGGCAGGTCAGTTCCATGACATATCCGAATGACAACTTTAACGACCGCAACTTTACCAACGGCAATACCGAGCTTCCCGATGGGGAGTATCGTTATTATAAAGACCGCATCTATCAAGATGCCGCGTCCGAGCAGCCGCAGCAAACGACTGCTTCGGGGTACACGCCTCCGGACGCAAACAAAAAATCCTCGGGACGGGGAAAGCGCGGCACCGCACTGCTGCTGGCAGGCTGCCTTGTGCTTTCGATGGTAGGCGGCGCCGGCGGCGCTGTCATTGCCGCGAAGAGCGGGCTGCTGAGTACCGGCTCCGCCGTCCTGTATCAGGGGGTAGAAGTCCCCTCCTCCGATGGTTCCTCTGTTTCCGGCGTCGGCGTCAGCTACTCCGGCGTGGTACAGCGAGTGGAGGATAGCGTGGTGGCGATCACCACCGAAAGCGTTTCCACCAGCACCTTCTTCCGGCAGTATGTGACCCAAGGCGCCGGCAGCGGCGTGGTGCTTTCCGCCGATGGCTACATTGTGACCAACCACCATGTAGTCAGCGGCGCACAGCAGATCACCGTAACGACCAACGACGGCAGCAGCTATGACGCCACCCTGGTGGGCAGCGACGAAAGCAACGATATCGCGGTGCTGAAGATAGACGCCGAAGACCTGACCCCCGCCGTGCTGGGCGACAGCGACAGCCTTGCCGTGGGCGATGCGGTGCTTGCCATCGGCAACCCGCTGGGCACCCTTTCCGGCACTGTAACCGACGGTATCATCAGCGCGCTGGAGCGGCAGGTGACGATAGACGGCAACAATATGACACTGCTGCAGACCAGCGCGGCGGTCAATCCCGGCAACTCCGGCGGCGGTTTGTTTAACGCCAGCGGCGAGCTGATCGGCATTGTCAATGCCAAGTCCAGCAGTGACTCCAGCGGCAACGCCGTGGATAATATCGGCTTTGCCATTCCCATCAACAGCGTCAAGGCGATCATCGAGGATCTTATCAGCCATGGCTATGTGACCGGTCAGATCGTGCTGGGGGTCAACCTCATCACGATCTCCGATGAGCGCACCGCCCGCTATTACGGGCTGGATCAGACCGGCGTGTATATCCAAAGCGTTCAGTCCGGCTCCATTGCCGATCTGGGCGGCTTGCAGGCAGGCGACCGACTGATCTCCTTTGGCGGGGCAGCAATCACCACCGGCGATGACCTGAAAGCGGCAATTGCCGAGCACAGCGTCGGCGACCGCGTAGAGGTCACAGTGGAGCGTAACGGCAGGGAGTATTCCCACAGCTTGGTTCTGACCGAATATGTCCCCGAAAGCGCCGCGAAATAATTTGCCAACTTCTCCATACTCCTTTTCAATATTGCAGCGAGACCTCCCCCACACAGAGCGGGGGAGGTTTTGCTGTATTTTATACTTTTCCTGTGCCGAAAAATATGTTAGAATAAAGGCGGAAAGCAGAACCGCCGCGCGGCGGTACAATGATAGGAGGAGTATCACATGAGATTTTGCCCGAACTGCAACAGTGCCGTATATGATGACAAGGCGGAGCTTTGCCCCGAGTGCGGCAAACCGATGGACCAGAATGTATGCCCCAGCTGCGGCAGGCGGCTGGCACCGGGACAGAAGTGCCCCCACTGCAATGACTGCCGTGCCCACGGCGAGCGCTACACCGTCCGGAGCCAAAGTGCCGAGCAGGGCAGCGGCAATAGTGACCTGAGCATGTGGGCGTACATGGGGCTGCTGCTGCTTGCCATGGTGCCGGTCATTGGGCTCGTCTTTATGATCGTATGGGCGTGCGGCGTGGGCGGCAACCGCCAGCTGGCGCGCTTTGCCCGCGGTGTGCTGCTGGCGAAGGTGGTGCTGTTCCTTGTCGGTATCATTCTCTTTATGGTCATTGCCGCTTCCATGCAGCCGCTGCTGGACGAACTGGAGCAATGGGTGTATGACTACGGCTACAACTACGGCGGCTACGACTTTGATGACTTCGACGACTTTTATAACTACAATTTCGGCGACGACTATAATTACGGTGAAAACGGCGACCTTTTCGGGGACGAATGGCCCGATTTTTACGGCGAGGAAGCCCCTGCCGCCGACGCCGCCTGATCACAAAAAGCATCTTCTCCCCTCCCTGCACGGAGGGGAGTTTTTCTGTGTGTTTGTGCATAGAAAAGCACCGCAGCCCTTTTTGAGGAACTGCGGCGCCTTTCTAAAAAACAAAGAGAAGTCGGCTTATTTTTCGAGGGTCTGGCGGCTGCCCTTTTTGGCGGCAGCGGCAACCAGCCCGCCCAGCGCCACAATGGCGAGGAAGTTGGGGATAACCATGAGCTGATTGAACATATCGGAAAGCTCCCAGGCGAGATCATTGGAAACACAGGAGCCGAGGAAGATGAGCGCCACGGCAATGACCGAGTAAACGGGGACTGCCTTTTTGCCGAAAAGGTACTCCACATTGATGCGCCCGAAGAAGTTCCAGCCCAGAATGGTGGAGAACGCGAAGAACATAAGGCAGACGGCAACGAACAGGCTGCCGGCGGTATTGCCCATAATGCTGGAGAACGCAAGCTGCGCCATATTGGTCTTGCTGACGCCCTCGGCGCTGCCGGAGGCGAGAATGCCGTTGCCGGCGTACAGGGTGGAAATGACGACCAGTGCCGTCATGGTGAGGACGACAAAGGTATCGATGAATACGCCGATCATGGCGACGACACCCTGCTCGTGCGGGCAGCTTACCTTCGCCATGGCATGCGCGTGGGGGGTAGAACCCATACCGGCCTCATTGCTGAACAGACCGCGCTTGACGCCCTGGCTGATCGCCTGCTTGAGCGCATAGCCGAAGCTGCCGCCGACGATCGCCTGCGGCTGGAACGCATAGCGGAAGATCATACCGAAGGTCTCCGGGATAAAGCGGATACGGGCAAGCAGCACCACCAGACCGCCGATGAGGTAGAGGCAAGCCATAACGGGGACGATCTTTTCCGCCCACGCCGCCACACGATGGCTGCCACCGAGGAATACAAAGGCGGAAAGCGCCGCGACCACGATACCAATGACCCATGTGGGGATACCGGTGGCATTGGAAAGGGACTCGCCGATGGAATTGGACTGCACCATGCTGCCGATGAAGCCCAGCGCAATGATGATGGCGACCGCGAAGAAGCCCGCGAGGAACTTGCCGAAGCCGCCCTTAAAGGCACGCTTGATGTAGTAAACGGGACCGCCGTGAACGCTGCCGTCGGCATTTACCACTCGGGTCTCCTGCGCCAGCACCGCCTCGGCGTAGATGGTCGCCATGCCGAAGAAAGCGATGATCCACATCCAGAAGATGGCGCCGGGCCCGCCGATGAGGATAGCGCCGCAGGCACCTACGATATTACCGGTACCGACCTGCGCGGCGATGGCGGTCGCCAGCGCCTGGAACGAGGAAAACCCGCCCTGTTGCTTGCCGCCGTGGAGATTGATATTGCCAAATACGCGGCGCATGCCCTCGCCGAAGCAGCGCACCTGCACAAAGCGGGTGCGAATGGAGAAGTAAAGTCCCGCGCCTACCAAGAGGACGATGAGAATATAGTCCGAAAGGTAGCCGTTGATCTTCTGTACGATGCTGAGGATTGCTTCTTGCATTTCTTTCACTCCTAAAATAAATATTGCAGTGAAATAACCTTCGTTTGGCGAGAGCGGCTGCGGTTTTTGCCGTGCAAAAACTCCACAGGACTTTACGGCGAGCGAAAACCAGATGATGACAAGGAAGAGAACCGCGGGAAGGCTTTGTGCCTTTCAAGGTTCGATGACGCTGTCAGGGCTGGCTTTCGCCGCTGGAAAGCGCAGATGTCCTTGCCAAGCGAAGGTGATATAAAAAAGGCTGCCATCATAAGCGGCAGCCTCTGAAGAATAGCGAGCGATCAAACAAAAATGTTTTGATGACCGCTCTGTCCTTTTGCCTGAGAGATTCGGCGGCATGACCGCCTTGCACCTTCGGCACTCAACTCAATGAGATTCTCCAGAGCCCCCTCCATATTCAGTCTTTTGCAATTCTGAATGTTTCTGCGGGGTCGCTATCGTTATTCACTTGATGCTATTCTACACCATTTTGCAGCTTTGTCAAGAGAAAAATGCAAAATGCGTTATTCTTCCGCACGCACACAGCGCACCGTCACCCGCGCGGTGCCGTCATAATTACAGGTGAACAGGGTCATATCCCACTCCCCTGCCAGCATTTCCGCCACGGCGGTCGCGTGCAGCGTCTCGATGCGGCTGACGACATAGCGGCAGCTCTGCCCCGCCGCGTCGGTAAAAATGACCTCATCACCGACCTGCAGTGTATGCAGCGCGGCAAAGTGCCGCCGGTAATTGTGCGCGGCGATGACCAGATCATTGCCGGCAAGGGTGCCGGCATAACGGCAGGGGGACTGCCGCAGTGCCTCCATATCCCAACCGGCTTGCACCGGCAGCTCCAGCGCCAGCGTAGGCAGAGAGAGAATACCCAGATATTCCACCCCGTCCAGAGAGACCGTCACCTCACCTGCGGGAAGGCTGGACGCCGACGCCGGAGACTGCTCGATGCGATATGCCACAGCAGGCAAAATCCTTTGGGTGGTCGCCGCGGCGCGGCTTTCCTCCCGCAGATTGAACCCCAAAAGGAACACGGCAGCCAAAATACACAGGCTGCCCAAAAGCACGCACAGCGTGCCGATCCGTTGTTTTGTCATTGGTATTTCCTCCGGCGCAGCAGCAGCCCCAGCCCCACCAGCAGCACGCCCGCTGCGGCAAGCAGCGTTACCGGCAGCCACGGCAGACCGGTCTGCGGCAGCTTGTCATCAGGAGTGGGCGGCTCGGGATCGGGTACTACAATGACCGGCGGGGTACCGCCGCGCTCCAGCTTCGGTTCGGCGGTGACATCATACTGCCAGCCGCCGCCCTGCTGTTGGACGGGGATCCCGATAACCGCGGGCTGCGCGGAATAGACATAGCCGCCCCATTTATGCGGCGTGCCGATAACAAGATATAATCCGGCGGGCAGCGTGCCGAAGGCGGCTCTGCCCTGCGTGTCGGTCACGGCTTCGGCATCGGCGGGGAGCTTCTGCTCCTCCACCCACGCGGTCAGCCGCTCGGCGGTCTGCCGCCAGTGGGCGGCGTCCCGATCAGTGGTCAGGTCAATGGCACTACCCTCGTAGGCAGGCAGCAGGGTGTAGTTCCCCTGCCCATCGACCGATGCCACCCGATAGACCGCATAGCCCATGCCGGTCACGGCTCTGCCGTCGTAGCGGCAGGTCAAGGTCAGCGTGCCCAGACCGTCAGGATCGACCGTCTGCGCCGTCGCGGGGAGGAACAGCAGAATTCCCGCGATCAGTGCCAGAAGCGCTCTGAGGCGTATTTTCATCGGTTCTCCCCCTTTCTGCGGTCGTTTTCCCCTCCTCGGGGTCTTCTTTCTTTTTCTTGCGGCGCAAAAGCGCCAGAACAAGCAGGATAAGCAGGAACAGCAGCACCGCGCCGAACAGCAGCTTGCCCTTCCAGCCCAGATTATGCACCACCTGCTGCGTCACGGTGACCTCCACCGTTTCCTCCACGGCGTCCGCCTCAATGCGGTGCCCGCGTACCAGCAGCCGGTGGGTATTGACACCGTAGGGCGTACAGGTCACCAGCGTCACCAGATCCTTGCCATCCACGGGCAGCAGCGGCTTTACCTCGTCCGGCTCCACCACCAAGATCTGATCCACCTCATAGAGGAGCTGTTCGCCCAAAATGCGCAGGGAGAAGCGGTCGCCCACCTCCATCTGGTCAAGATCGGTAAACAGCAGCGCCGAGGGCAGCCCGCGGTGACCGGAAAGCACCGCATGGGTGCTCTCGCCGCCCACCGGCAGCGAGGTGCCACCCAGATGCCCGATGCCGTGCTGCAGCACCTCCTCCGAGGTGCCGTGGTAGATGGGCAGCCGCACGCTGATGCGCGGGATCTCGATATACCCCATCACGCCGCTGCCGTCGGGGTTCAACAGGCTCCAGTAGGGATCGTAATCCGGGAGCTGCCGACCGGTAAAGGCGTCGCGGAAGGTGGGGTTCAGGTTTTTATTATATTCGTGCGCTGCCTCCCACAGGGCGGAGTGATCCTCCGGCGTCAGCTGGGCGGTGACCTGCGTATAGCTGCTGATGAGCTTATTCTGCCGGTGCTGGTTCCACAGGTCGCTGGCGACCGGATAAAACAGCACCCCCAGTCCCAGCAGGAAAATGAGAATGGCAAGAACGGTACTCAGCCGCTTATTCTTCTTTTTGGATTTTGTATTGGACACAAAAAGCTCCTTTATCTGTATCATTCCGGCGGCGGGGAAAAACCTGCAAAGTGTGCTTTACGGGCTTTTCGCTGCCGCCGCGCCCGCCGGAGGACGGAGAGAGAATGGAGAACAGCCTCCGGCGGAGCGGCATGTAAAAAGAGAAGATGAAAGCGAATTTAAGCGGCGGGGAGATTACTCCTCGTCACGACGGCGGCGGAACAGGAAGAACCACAGCGCCAGACCCATGAGCGCAACACCCACAACGGTGAACATCACGGTACCTACACCACCGGTGGTGGGCAGCAGGGGGGAGGAGCTGTTCTTCAGGGAGGCGTCCAGACGACCGGTCTCATCTGCGTTGATAGAGGAACCGTTGGGCAGCAGCTTATCGGATTCGGTCAGCTCGACAAAACGGCTGGTACCCAGCAGAACGCCGGTCAGCTCATTTTCCACATTGGTGCGCTCACCGATGAACTCGACCTTGAAGTTGCCCTTGGGCGCATAGTAGCCGGAGGGGGTCTTGGATTCCTTTACGGTATAGCTGCCGATATCCAAACCTCTTACCAGCAGGGTGTTGTTATCGGCACCATGGTCAGCAGGCAGGCTGGTCACAACACCGGTGGCGGCAGCAATCTCCTCTGCGGTAGCGGGGCGATAATAGACCTCATCACCATTCTCTACACGCACCATGCTGATAGCAGTATCGGTGGCGTCTTTGGCATATACGGTAAACTCCGCACCGGTCAGCGCTGTGTAACCCTCGTCCTTGTTCTCCTCATTCTTGAGGGTGTCGGAAAGCTTTGTGAGGGAGAACGCATAGCTGTAAACAGTGGTGGAAACCTCCTCGGTGGTCTTTACATTCTCCGGCTCCAAAGAGGTAGCATATTTCAGCGTAGCGCTGCCAATGCCGTCGGTATCCTTTACGGCAGCTTCCGGCTTTACAGTCGCTTTGAAATAAACATAGACAGAAACGGAACCATCTGTATTCTTGATCTTGTTGTAGTTCAGCTTCATGGTCATGGTCTGCTCACCATCGGCGTAAGTACCGGCGGTGGCATCTACGGCATCAGCAACGGCGGCAGTACCGGCAATGGCATCAATGCTGCTGAACACCTTTGCCGTGCCATCTACATATTCCAGATTACTCAAAACGGTCTCCAGCTGCAGGGTGGGCATATCCACAACGCCCTGATAAGCAGGCATGGTAACATGAATATAGAAGCCCATTGCTTCGCCGACATCGCCGGCAGCCGCCGCTCTCCATGCGGAGCCGCTGGAAAGGCTGTCGTCCAGCACGCGCATAGCGATCTCCGGTCCCTTGGCATGCTTGAAGGTCAAGGTAAGGCTGTTGGTGATATCCGCAGTATTGTCACCTGCATATACCTTTACCTGCTCATTCTTGACCTGTACAAAAGCGGTAACGGGCTTGTAAACCTTGCTGTTATCCACGGTGGTAGTAACAAGGAACAGGTAGTAGCCGGGGTCCAGCGTCAGCTTCACCTCACCCGCTGCATTGGCTTTATCCTGCGCAAAAACCGCGGGAAGATCATGGCTATCCGCAAAGGTGCCGCGCAGCGCATGGTCGACATAATAACCGATCAGGGTGCTGAGCGACTCGCCGGGGACATTCTTGGCAAAATAGTCATCAAAGGTCATACTATCAGGCTTCCACTGACTGAAAACTTTCTCAAACCCCTCATCGAAGATGTAGGAGTTGTAGTCCTCGGCATACTTCATCAGCTGGTACGCCTTTACGGTATCGCCCTCGGCGACCTCGGTAAAGGTGATGGTACGCTTATAATCCTTGGTCTCGTCCGCGGCGGCGGGGATCGCCATAGCGAACAGCATTGCCAGTGCCAGCAGCATGGCAAGGCATTTTTTCATGGTCTTTTTCATCTTTTTGCATGCTCCTTTTTTTGAATTTTTATTTTTCCGCATATCCTTAAAAGGGACAGCGTAATTTAACAGGTTCGTTTTTTACGGTACAGCATCACCGCCGCAGCAGCCAGCAGCGCCGCGCCCGCTATGGTAAAGGGCACCGTGCCTCTGCCGCCGGTGGTGGGCAGCACCTGCAGGATCTCCAGCCGGACGGTAAGGGTGTAGGTCGTGTCGCCCTCCTCCGGCGCGGTCAGCGCCCATGTGCCGTCCGCGGTGCCGCCGATGACGCTTAGCGTGCCGTTGGCAGCCTGCAGCGTTACGGCATTTTCCCACGGGTAGTAGCCGGCGGGTGTTATCCCCATCATAATGCGGTGGTCGCCTGCGGAAAGCCGCACGGCGGCGGTCAGCCCGTCCTCATCGGTACGATAGCTGCCGGAGGCAATGCCGTTATACGCCAGCCGCAGCGCCGCGCCGGAAACCGGCAGTCCATCGGCGCCGATGACCCGGATCTTCAGCCGCAGGCGGCTCTCATTGCTGATGCGGGTAATGGCTGTCCCTGCGGAGTTGTAAACCGTCGCTTTGCCGGCTCTCACCGTTACCGACCATGTTCCCGCAGCGGCAGTATAGCCCTCCGGCGGGGCAGTCTCCCGCAGGTAGTAGGTACCGGCGGGACGCTTGGTAGCAAAGCGCGCCACACCGTCCGCGTCGGAAACGGTCGTCTCCAGCACCGTGGTACAGGCGGCATCGGCATACAGGGTAAACTCCGCGCCGGCAAGCGGGCGACCGCGCTCATCTACCTTATCCACGGCGATCTCGCCATGCACATCTTCGTTGTGGACGGTCAGCAGCGCTTCGGTGGCATATTTCTGCACGCCGTTTTCGTCTATCTCGTAGTACTCCGGTCGGAAGACCTCACCGTCGGTGCTGTACAGGGGGTCCTCATAGGTCACGATGTAGTCGGCAAAGCCGTCCTCAGCGACATTGGGGTCGCGGTACACATCGCCTATTCGTATCTCGCGCAGCGTGTAGTTTGCGGGCTTGCCGTCGGTAAACAGCGGCAGGTCGCTCCAGCTGTATTCCCAGCCGTTTTCCTCGCTGAGCACCTGCGTGTAGCGGGTGGCAGGGATAAGCGGTGCGCCGTCGCGCCACAGCTCCACGGTAACAGGCTTCTTTTGCTCCACGGCGCTGTCCCAGCTTTTGCGGGCGGTCACATGAATCAGTCGCCATGGGCTGTTCAACACCGTGATCTCGGCGGTTTCCGCGCCCCGCAGCCAGCCGCCCTCCGGCGCCTCCACCTCGGTCGAGGCTTCCAGTACCTCGGAATGGTACAGCATCGCCGTTCCCTCGGCTGTCACCGTCACCTTGATGCGCTTCGCGCCGTAGTAACCGGCGGGCAGCGTTTCGGCAAGGTAATATTCGCCCTCCGACAGCTTCACGGTAAAAAAGCCGTTGGCGCCGGTAGTCAAGCCGCCGTCTGTGATCTTCTCGGTGTAGTCCTCCTCCACGCCGGTGGAGTAAAGCTGCGTGCCCATCTTGCGATAGAGGGTCATCGGTTCGTTTTCGGCATTGTACAGCGTAAAGACCACGCCGGAAAGTCCGTTGCCGGTCACGGCGTCCTGCTTTTTCACGGTCAGGGTACCGGCACCCACATACATGTTTTGTATCGCCACTGTTTGCATAGCGGTCACAGGCACATCAGCGGCATAGGCGGTCGCAGTCAGATGAATACCTTCCGCCGAATAATCGCTGTATCCTTCGTCGGTGGTACCGCCCGGTCGGTTATGGATAATATAGCGGTTGGTCACCCGCCATACATCGCTATCCTCCAGCAGATAGTTCTGCTCCCGCAGGGTATATTCTCTGCGCTGTTGGGCAGGTATCTCCCACCGGTAGGTATCACTCTCCTCATCGTAGGAGGTGTAGCCCAACTCATTTTGGGCAGTCACCTCCCCGGCGGGCAGCAGCCGCAGGGTGAAGTCCTGCACCTCGCCGTTTTCCTCGGTATGGTAAACCCCGATGGAGAAATCCTCCTTGATCTCGGCAATTACGCCGGTATCGCCCACAAAGGTCTTGGAGACCGCGAAGCGGGCACGCTTAGCAACCAGAATGCCATCAATATGCCAGCCATCGGATTTTTCGTATTTCAGCGTGTTCCAGCGGATCTGGAAGTGGTCGGAATTAAGCATTTCGATCGGCACCACAGTGCCGTCCACCTTCATCTCCACATTGTTCGCGCGGATAAACTCAAAGACTTCCTCATCGCTGGGTAGATCCTCTATGGTGGCGCCCTGCACCGGTGTCGTTATCATATTGCGAATGGTACCGTCCACCTCATAGGCGTTGTCATTCTCGGTGCGGCGCGCCACCAACAGCGTGGTGCCGTTGGGTACACGGTCCGCGCCCAGCAGGCGGCTGGTGTAAATAGAGGGCGTATAGTCGCTTTGCAATTCGTCCTTTACGCCGTCCTCGATGGAACCACGGATCTCGCCGTTCAGGTGCAGAAAGTAATGCAGGGTATTGACACGGTTATAAATATCCGTGCCCGACCACACCGCTCGCAGCAGCACGGTGTTTTCCTCGCCGGCGTAGCGCTGCAGCTGCTCCTCGGTCAGGATAGCGCCGGGCTGCAGCAGCGCGTTGGCGTCATCTACATTGGGACTGACCACCTGCCAGCCCCGGAAGGTGTAGAAGAGGTATCGGTTATTATCTATGTCGAGTCTTACCTTTACCCGGTCGATATCAGGCTCCAGCACCGTGTGGCTCTCGCCGTCCCGATGCAGCAGCGCCAGTGTGCTCTCGCCCTGTGTGGTGGCGTCCTGCACCACGGTCTGGGAGGACGGCTCAAACTGCCCGATCTTCACCTTGCGGTCGCCCAGCGCCGTCTCGTACTCCACGATGATATTGCTGATATGCGGGTGGAATGTAATGGGCTGGCTGGCGTCCCTGATGGTAAAGGTCACGGTATCGCCGTCGGTCACGCTCTCCAGAGACAAAAAATCGCCGGTCTCGCTGTTCACCGCGTCCCATCTTACACCGTCTACCGTTTTCAAGGTGATCTGGGCGGTGGTGCCGCGGAACAGATATCGCGTCTGCGGCAGCTCATCGGTCGGATAAACCACATGAACGGCGTCCTGCACCGTTACGGAATAAAACATATTATCCGCCAGAACCGCTTCGTCCGTCTTTTTCACATTGCTTTCAAAGTAGCTGGCGGAGCCGGCGTGATTGGCAGGCATATAATAAAGGTAGCTCTCGGTACGGAAGCTCAGCGGAATGAGGTAACTGCCCTCTGCCGCTACCGGCGGGGCGTCTCCCCAGATGTGTCCGCTGTCGTAGCCATCGGTATGGGGGAAGTACCGCTCTCCGGCAAACTCCGCCGCCGTAAAGCCATACGCCCCGTAAATCTTCTCCAGCTCCTCCACCGTGATGTAGTAGCGCCCACTGCTGCCACTGTCCTTACGGGTCACTGTGGTGGTCTCCACCAGATGCCAACCACCGTTCAGCGCCGCATAGCACTGCACCTTAGCGGCAACAGCCCTCCCATTGGTTGAGGCTTGAGGCTCAGTCTCTGCATCTATCGCGTCATCGTCCGTCTCCGTATCGGCTTCGGTATCGCCGCCGGTCGGGGGCTCTTCCACAGGGGAAAGCGTTTCCTCCGGCAGTGGGCTTTCTCCCGTCTGCTCGGTCTCCATCGCCAGCGCCGTGGTGTAAAGCTCCGCGGGCACCATGGTAAACAGCAGAGCGATCGCTGCCAAAAGCGCCGATACCCTGCGGTATCGCCGTCGGCAATATTCCTTTCCGCTGTTTCTGGGGGTCATGGTCTGCGTATCCTTTCAAGCCAATTTTTGTAAACAAAAAGGCTGACTGCGTTCTTTCTCTAAAAAAGAATGCAGTCAGCCGGTCATGCGGTCTCCCGTTTAGACGCTCAACTTTGCGTCCCCGTCTTTCGACAGGTTTGCCAAATTATTTAATTCACAATTACTTAGGTATCATTACTGATTTATTTGTAACTTTATACTATCACTTTATCTCAAAAATTTCAAGGGTAATTTTATCGAAAATCAAAATTGGATAAATTTTGTTGAAACATATAAATTCTTCTTGAGACGCGGGCAGGTTTTTGCATATTTTGGGGGATAATACACGGAAAACCGCTTCCTTTTCACGATGATCTACTCCTCTGCCGCCGAAAGGCGTCGGAACAAATCAGCTTTCGCCCTCGCGGGGGCATGTATGCAAAAGGAACCATAGCGGGTTCCCCCTTCGCGTTAAATCCGGGCACGAGCTATCCACTTATATGTCAGGTTTGTGTTCCCCATATCCTCCTCCACCAGAAA
>JBNMIL010000049.1:0-12538 GCA_050873265.1 Angelakisella sp.
GAGCGCCTGCCGCCCCATTGACCTGCGGCGGGCAGAGACCGGCGGGGGGAAAAGCAAAAAAGAAAAGCCCCGCGGGAGGGCAAAATGCCGATCCGTGGGGCAGTCCCGAAAGGGGATCAATCGCAGAGGACATAGAGGTAGATGTAGGGGTGGGTGTATTCATCAAATTCCTCCTTGGGGTCGGTCTGGAACGAGCAGATGACGCGGAGGGAGCCGACCGTCTCGGAAAGGTAGATCTCATCATAGTAGGTGCCGGAAAGGAACGCTTCGCGGAATTCCTGCGAAAGTTGACAGACGGTAAGCAGCTCGGGGCTTTCGGCAGGGGAGGTGGTTTTGCGCAGGGCGCGGCTGAGCGTCTCAAAGTCCTTTTCCACGCGGCTGAGGTTTTCCTCGGGACTGAGAGAAAGGTCGATCTCCTCATCATAGGAGATGCTTTCGATCTCGCCGGTCTTGGTAAGGGAGACATAGGCGTAACAGCGCTCGTCATCGGTGAGCATGCCGCGCAGGTAACCGGAGACACGATAGCCGTAGCTTTGGTAGCGCTCGGTGGGGTCATCGGCGTAGATAGTCTCGCAGACGGGGTCCAGCGCTGCCGAGATATTCCCGATGCGCTCGGCGACGAGGGCGGCGTTCTGCTGCTTTGCCTCGTTTGCCATAACATATTGCGGGATATAGACGCCGATAAGGATTACCAGCGGGACGAGGACGAGGGCAAGGCGCAGCTTTTTGGTATCGGGAATGGGGACATGGTAGGCTTCCGCCATGGCTTCGGCGTTGGCGGCAAGCTCGGCGGACATAGCGCCTGCGGTGGCAACGGCGCCGATGGCACCGGCGACCTCGGCGGCAGTGCCGGCGGTGCGCACCCCCTTGCGGCTGCTCTTTTGCATCAGGCGACCGGCGGCGCCCATGGCAAGAGAAGCGGAAGCGGCACCGGAGTAATCGCGCTGCTGCTGGGAGACCGTCCGGCGGCGCGCCAGCTCCGTCCATTCCTCCTTGCGCATGCCGATGCGGGTGCTGAGGGTGCAGAAGCAGAAAAGAAACAGGTACACGGCGGCAAAGCCAAGGTAGACATAAAGTCCCCACGGGGTAAAGCCTTCGTGGTAAAACACCATGTCGTCGATCATCTCCAGCAGGATAAAGGGAACGCCGAGCACCAGCGCCATGATGACTGCCGTAATGGCGATACGCGGGCGGCGGCAGTAACGGATAATGAGCTTTTCTTCGCGATCGGTCAGCATAAGGGGGAGCCTCCTGTGAGGGGATATTATAAGCATATTTTAGCGTATTGCGGGGCGGAGGGCAAGAGGGAGACAACAGCATAAAACAGCAGGAGCCGCCGAGAAAACGGCGACCCCTGCTGCTTTTTATTGGACACAAAAGTTACTGGAGGCAAGTGGAATATCGCCGCCGTGCTGCCGGAAGTATTCCAGCAGCAGATCGGACATTTCGGTGGCGATCTCCCGCACCACGGGGCAGCCGACATAGCAATCGTACCCGCCGGTGCCGCTGGCGCGGTAGCTGTTCAGACAGATGGTGAATTCATCGGCATCGGCGACGGGCTTGCCCTTTACCATAAGGGAAACGACCCGCTGCCCGACCGGACGGGAGATATCGTAGGCGTAGGAAACGCCGGCGTAATAATCGTAGTTGTAGTGCTCCACCTTCGGCTCCAAAAAGCAATCCGAGACCCGCAGGGCACCGTCCGCGCCGCGGGTAAAGTAGGCGGCGCTGCGCTCCATTGCCTCGCGCAGGACAGCGCCGGTGATGCTCAGCACGGAGAGGGTATTGGTGTAGGGGTAGGCGATGAGCAGATCCCGGCGGCGCACGACCTGCGGCAGACCGGCAACATCATTGGCAAGGCTGGCGGCGGAAAGCTCAGCACCGCTGACCTCCAGCTGTACGGCATTGAACAAATCGGCAAGACCGCTGCCCTTTGCCGCCATTTGCAGCGGGGTATCGGGCAGCAGGGCGTGCGGCAAGTGACCGACCACCTGATCCAGCCAGTCCTGCGCGCCGTGCTCCATCTCGGAGAACTGCCGCAGCCACTGGGGACGGCAGGCACCGCCGGCGGGAACAGTGCGGCTGGAAAAATGCTTTTCGGTGCCGCAGACGACTGCCTCGATTTGCAGGAACTCCTGCCCACGGTCGGCGGGCTGCACCACAAAGGTGCCGTTTACCATCTGCCCCGGCACCGACATATGCTGATGACCGGTGAGCAGGATATCAAAGTCCAGCTCCTGACAGATACGGTAGGCGACATTTTCGTGGGTGGAGGAGAGCACACGACCGGTGGCAAGATCACGCTCGAACCCGCCGTGATAGACACAGATCGTGAGATCGACCTGCGGGCGCAGCTCCTCCAGCGCCGCCGCGGCGGCAGGGATCGGATCGGAGATGGTGACACCGGCAAGGTGCTCCGGACGCTCCCAGATGTTCACATAGTCGGTGACAATGCCGACGATGCCGATGCGCAGTCCGTTTTCCAGCGTGTGGATACGGGCGGGGTAGCGAATGCCCTCGCCCTCCCAGCGGACATTCTGACAGACGCAGCGGGCGTGCAGCGCCTGCAGGTAGCTATCCAGGTAGGACATGCCGTAATTAAAATCGTGGTTGCCCAGCGTGACATAATCGTAGCCGCAGCAGTTCATCATCTCGGCAAAGGGGACGGCATTTTGCAGGGTATCGTGGCAGAAGGCGCCCAAGGGGGAACCCTGCAGCAGGTCGCCGCCATCAATGATGAGGGTGTTGCCATCGCGGGTGAAGCGATTGGCGCACTTGAACAGACCGAGATCCCGCTCCTCGCGGCTTCGGTAATCGGTGGGATAGATATAGGCGTGAAGATCGGAAGTGAAAAAGACCGTCAGTTTTTTACTTTCCATAATTACCCCCGTGCCAGCCGGACGCGGATCTTGGCGGAGATGGCTTCGATGATGAGCACCAGAATGATAAGTCCCAGCAGGATAGCGCCGACCTCGTTCCAGCGGTAGCTGCTCATGGCAAAGATGAGCGGCGCGCCGATACCGCCGGCACCGACAAGACCCAGCACGGTGGCATCGCGCAGGTTCATATCAAAGCGGTAAATGATGGTGGAGGTAAAATCGGCGGTGAGCTGCGGCAGGATACCGTAGCGGATCTTCTGGAAGGTGGTGCAGCCGGCGGCGTCCAAGGATTCCAGAATACGCTTATCCAGATCCTCGATGCTTTCGATGAACATTTTGGAGACCATGCCGATGGAGCACAGCGACATGGTAAGCAGTCCCGCAAAGGGACCCGGACCGGTGACACGGATAAACATAAGCCCGTAAACAAAGGCGGGAACGGTGCGGATGGCGGCAATGAGGGTACGCCCGATCAAGGCGACGGGGCGGGGCACCAGATTGCTGGCGGAAAGGAAGGAAAGCGGCAGCGAGATGACCGCGCCGACGATGGTGCCGAGGAACGCGATGCAGAAGGTCTCCAGCAGCAGGTAGGGCACGCCGTTGGTGCCAAAAGTGAACAGCAGCTTGGAGGAGGGGTGGAAGATGCCGGAGAGAATGTTCTTGGCGACCTCCAGCCCGTTGCCGGTGGCATTGCTGATGCGCACCGCCGAGGCAGACCATGCCAAAAGACAGGCGACAACAAAGGCGGCAAGCAGCTGCCAGATCCATGTTTTGGGGGCGGAGGCATATGCCTTTTGAATTTTATTCACAGCGATACCTCCTTTTTTAAGTCAGGCGCTTGCGCAGGGCATGGCTGATCCCCTCGATGATGAGCACGGTGATAAAGAGGACAATGAGGATCATGCCAAGGCTGTCATATTCGCGCCAGCCGATTTTTTCGTTCATGATAAGTCCCAGACCGCCGGCGCCCACATAGCCCAGAATGGAGGCATAGCGGACGTTGCCCTCCAGACAGAAGAGCGAGACGGAAAGGTAGGTGGGCAGCACCTGCGGGAATACCGCGGTGGTAAAGGCGCGCATACGGGTGGCGCCCAGCGCCTCCATCGCCTCAAAGGGCCCCATATCCACGGTCTCGATGACCTCGAAGAGCTGCTTGCCCACATAGGCAAAGGTAAAGACGGCAATGGCACAGGTACCCGCCATGGTGCCCAAGCCGAAGATATAGGTGGCGATAAGCGCGCAGACCAGCGTGGGCAGGGTGCGCACCAGGCTGAGGAACAGCCGCACGACCGAGACCACAAAACGGTTGGTGACGATATTGCTGGCGGCGGCGATGGCAAAGGGAACGGCAAGCACCGCGCCGATGAAGGAGCCGAGGAAGGACATCTTGATGGTATCCCACAGCGGCGACCAGATTTTGGAGAGATAGGCGGTATTGGGCGGGAACATGGCGACCAGGATATCGAAGAACTTGCTGCCCTTTTTGACCAGAACCGTGAAATTAAAGCCGGTGATGCGGACGGAGACCGCCCCCAGCAGCAGAATGATGAGAAGCACGAGCCACGCGCGGCTGCGCTTTTCCTCTACCATGGCGCCGCTGGGCAGGGTGTAGCGGCGGGGCTTGAAGATGCGGTCATAAAGGCTCATGCGGTCGCCTCCGTTTCCGGTTCTTCGCCGTAGATGGCATCGAGAACGGTCTGATCCACCTGCTTGGAGGGACCGTCGTAAACGATGCGTCCGGCACGGATCCCGATGATGCGGTCGGCGTATTCGATGGCAAGCTCCACATGGTGGATATTGAGCAGAATGGAGATGCCCATTTCCTTATTGATGCGGACGAAATCCTGCATGACCTGACGGGCGGTGACGGGATCCAGCGCGGCGACCGGCTCATCTGCCAGAATGATGCGGGGATCCTGCGTTAGGGTGCGTGCCAGCGCCACACGCTGCTGCTGACCGCCGGAGAGCTGATCGGCGCGGATATATGCCTTATCCAGAATGCCGACCTTATCCAGCGATTCCAGCGCCTTCATTTTGTCCTCCCGACGGAAAACGCCCAGCAGCACCCGCCAGAATGGCATATCCGGCACGCAGGCGGAAAGCACATTCTTGATGACGGTGGTGCGGGTGACCAGATTGAAGGACTGGAACACCATGCCGATGCCGCGGCGGAAGCGGCGCAGGCTTTTGCCGGAAAGAGTGCTGACATCGATGCCGTTGACGGTGAGGGTGCCGGAGGTGATGCGGTGCATGCGGTTGACGGAACGCAGCAGGGTGGATTTACCGGCGCCGGAGCGACCGATAATGGCGACGAATTCGCCGTCCTGAATGGTCAGGTTCACATCGTCCAGCCCCACCGTGCCGTTGGGGTACACCTTGGATACATGGTCAAATTGAATCATACGGACTCCTCTTTTGCTGATATGATAGAATATGAATACGGTTTTTCCCTGACCGGAACCCGCGTCGGGCAACACGGGCTCCGGTCAGAGAAAAAGGCGGGGAGGACCGCACAGCGAAAAGCAGGGTGCTGTGCTTGTCCTCCCCGCATATGGGATAGGGAATGGAAAACCGAAAAGGTTAGTTGGCGGCGCTCAGCTCCTGAATGAGCTTCTGGGCGGCGCGCTCGCTGTCATAGTCGGAAGCCTGCGCCTTCTGATAGCCGTTGTGGCTGTAGATGGCGATGACCTGCTTGCCGGCATCGGTATTGCCGATGTTGATGAAGGCATTCTGCAGGGCGGCAATCAGCTCGTCGGTCATGATCTCGGAGTTCTTGCTGACGGAGATGGTGTCATTGTAAATGGGGGCGGTAACGCCGATCACACCGGTCTCCTCCCAGATGGAGCCCTCACGGCCGAACTCGCTGTTCCAGCGCTCGGCATAGTCGCGGCGGGCATCGGCATAGGTCACCAGAACATCGACCTGACCGGAAGCCAGACGGGCAAAGGCGCTGGCATAGGAATCGGACTGTACGGCGCTGGCAAGATCGGAGATGCCCTTGCCGTAATGATCCTGCAGCCACAGGGCGGGATAGATGTAACCGGCGGGGGAGGAAGTACCCATAACGCTCCAGTTGGCGCTATTGAGGTCTTCCCAGGTCAGCTCTTCGCCGTTATTGACCTTGGCGAGCAGCTCCTGACCCTTATCGGAGGGACCGGCGATCATGAGAGCGCGGTAGGAGACCGCCTGCTTCTCGGAAGCCTCGGTGGGCTGACCGTCGTTCCAGTCCTTCGCATCATCAAAATCCTTGCTGAGACCGTTGCGGGTAGCGGTGAGAATGACCTCAGCGCCGTCATCGTACAGAACATAGGTGCCGCCGGGGATCAGACCCACATCGATGGTGCCGGCTTCCAGACCCTCGCCGACTGCCTCATAGGTGGTGCCGACAGTGATCTCGACCTCGCCGACCTCGTAGCCCTCCTTCGCCAGCTCTTCCTTGAGCATTTCCTTCAGGGGCTCGGTGACGGTGATGATCTCGGAAGGCTCACGGGAAGGAACGAAAGCGACCTTGAGGGTCTCGATCTTCTTCGCGTCAGTCTGGTTGTCGGCGTTGTTGTTGTCGCCGCAGCCGACCATCATGCTGAGAACCATAACGAGTACCAGCAAAAGTGCGAACAGCTTTTTCATTTGTTTTTCCTCCATATATTTTTCTTCATATCCTTGTTTGCCCGAGGGATCCGGGCAAATCTTGCGGTGAAGCAAAGCGGACAGCCTGCCCCACTGTTCCCAGTATAACATGCTGCCCGACGAAATTTTTTTCTGTTTGGGTAAAAAAAGTATTATATTACGGGGTCCTGTCACGGTCAAAGCGCTCGAAATAGATGGCGATGAGATCCTCGAACGCTAAAATGACATGCCCGAAGAACGGGTTGGGCAGGCTGCCCACCAGCGTCTGCTTGGAGCCATCGATGACAAAGACGATATCGGAAAGCCGGGCGAGGGCGGAATCGCCGCGCTTGGTAAAGGTCATGATCTTGTGCCCGTGCTGGCGGGCGTGGCGCACATCATTCAGCACCGGCTCGGTCTCGCCGCTTTGGCTGATGGCGAACATGACCGAAGGCTCGCTGCTGCCGGTAAGCTGGTGGGCGTCCTGAAAGAGCATGTAATCGTAGAAATGGACATTATTGAACACCATAAAGCCGCAGATGGAAAGCCGCTGCGCGATGTAGGAGCCGACGATATTGGAAAAGCCTGCGCCGGTGGTGAACATCTTTTCCCGACGGGAGGAGGAAAGCAGCCCGCAGAAATCATCGATCAGCCCCTCGGAATAGTTATCGATGAGGTTCTTGAGATTTTCGGCGTTGCGGCGCTCGCCCCGCCCGTTCAGCTGGCGGCTGAGGTAGTAGTACAACTCGCTGTATCCCTCAAAGCCCAGCCGCTTACACATCTTGACGATGGTGGTGGTGGAAACAAAGTTTTCGGTGGCGATCTGCTGAATGCCAACCCGCTTTTCCCCGCGCTCCAGATGCGCGGCAATGCTGGTGATGATCTTCTGCTCGTCCTCCGAGAGCAGGTTGGTCAGTAAAAAGTAATTATCGCCCATGTGCAGCCGTCCTTTCCGCGAGAGCCTTTTCCGCCCTTTTTCGAATTATTATAGCACCCGAAAACAGGGAGTTCTACCGTTTAATTGTAAAATGCGGATCATAAAAGGGAACAAAAGGTGTTGCGGAATGCCCTTTCGGGCGTTTATAATAGTAAAAAAGGAAAACGGAGGGAAAACAATGAAGAAACTGTTTGCGGCAGCGGCGGCACTATGCCTTTTGCTGGCGGTGGGCTGCGGCGCGGAGAAAAAGCCGGAGATCCCCGAGGGCTGGCAGCAGGTGGATTTTGTGTGGAACCGGGAGGACGGCGCCCGCCTGACCCTTTCGACAATACTGCCGGAGGAATGGGACAAGGACAGTATAAACGGGAACGGCGGCATCTACGAGAATTTCTGCTACGAACTTTATATTGATGATAAGGATCAATGGAAGATGGCAGGCAGCCATGGTGTGGTAGCGGTGCTGGAGGAGGGGCAAACCCTGCAGAGCGTGGAGATCGACGCGGGCTATCCCCTTGGGTGCCTGTCGGTCGAGTATGTTTCCATCGGCGACAGAACCTACCGCAAGGAAAATATCCCGATTGACGCCAAAGGCTCCCATATGCCGGCGGGCACAATGGCTTACGCGAATGTCTACTATTTCTGCGTCGATGAATATCTGCTGGATTTTTTCATCTATTACAGCGGGCAGGGCATCAGTGAGGAGGACTATGACCACGCCCAGCAGGAGACGATCCTTTCCAATCTCACGGTCACTTTTTCCTGAGGAAAAGCGCGCAAAAATTTCCCCCTCTCCGGTAAAACGGGGAGGGGAAACTTCTGCTTACGGAGTTTTTCAATCTATTTGCTTACGCCTCGGCAATAATGACCGCTTCCTCGCCGATGGCCAGCTTCCCGTCGGTCACGGTCACTTCGCTGCCGGAAAGGGCGTCGGTGTAGCACCCGTCGGGCAGGTCTACCTTTGCCGTGCCGCCCTTGCCCTCCAGCGGGAACACGCCCACGGCGCGCGCAGCGGGACCGGTGTAGCCGGCGGTCACAATGCCCTGCTCGTCATCGGCGGTGATGCGAAACAGCTCATCGGTGGGCAGCACCTTTTTAATGGCGGCAAGCCGGGCAAGGTATGCGCTGATATCCCGCCCGCCGCTCCAGTCGATCGTCTCCTTTTCAAAGAGAGAGGGGGTATGCTTGGCGCAGACCTCCTCGCCGGCGTACAGCAGGGTGGTGCCCTTCATAAAGTAATTCAGCGCCGTCCATGCCAGCAGTTTTTTCTCATTGGGGAAGCGGTCTGCCGCGCGGGAGGTATCGTGGTTCTCCAGGCAGCGCAGCTTGTTGTAGCGGCTGTCAAAGCTCACCTCCTGATAATCCACCGCCTCAAACCAGCGGGAGAGCGGCAGCCGCCCCTCGGTAACGCCCTCGTACAGCGGCCACAGGTCGTAGGGGTACAGGATATCAAAGGCGGTGAACAGCTCGGTATCGGTCGCGGCGTAAAAGCCCATCGAGCGGAACGCCTGAATGTGGGCAAGGTGGACGCTTTCGCCCAGCCAGATGGCGTCGGGACGCACCTTTTCCACGGCACGGCGTGCCTCCTGCCAGAACGCCACCGGCACGGTGCTGGCGACATCGCAGCGGAAGCCATCGACATACTGCGCCCAGTAGCACAGCGAGTTGATCTGGTACTGCCACAGACCGCGGTTCGCATAGTCAAGGTCGACCACATCGGTCCAGTCGCCCACCTTGTTGCCGCGGCAGCCGTCCGGCTTGTAATAGAAGAAATCGGGGTGCTCCGCCACCAGCGTGGAATCGGGCGAGGTGTGGTTATACACCACATCAATGATACACTTCATGCCGCGCTTGTGGATCTCCTCCACCAGATGCAGAAAATCCTCCAGCGTGCCGTATTCCGGGTTGACGGTGCGGTAATCGCGGTTGGCGTAGGGGCAGCCGAGGCTCCCTTTTTTATTCAACTCGCCGATGGGGTGAATGGGCATAAGCCAGACAATATCCACCCCCAGCGCGGCGATCCGGTCCAGATCCGGCTCGATGGCGCGAAAGGTGCCCTCCGGCGTGTGGCTGCGCACATAAACCTCGTAGATGACGCTGCGCCGCAGGGCGGCGTCGGTATTCATTGCCATGGTGTTTTCCTCCTTTATTATGGTGGGGTATCGCTTCTCCCGACCCCCGCGGCTCGTCCTGCCGGCGAAAAAGAAATTCCGGCTGCGTCGTGCCTTGACAGGCATGCGTTCGATCGCATCGAACAACAGCCTGCCCGCGGCGCCTCCTTGCCGCCTCTTCCTTTTTCGCCGTCCCGCCGTGCCTTGGGGGTCGGGGGCATTTTTCGCGTAGATTATAACCGATTTATTTCGGGCTTTCAAGACGGTTCTGCGGGAAAAACGGCGAAATTATATCCCCCATTCCCGTGCCAAAGACATAAACAAATGTTAACACGATTTGCTGGGAGTTTATGCAAAATTTATTTTTGCAGGTGCGATTTGCAGCATTTTCACTCATTTTATCGGATATGTCAATAAAGCACTCCGTTTTTCGTCATATTTTTCCGTCAAAATAGGTGACAATCTGTTAATAATATGTTAATATACATGCACAGGGGCTACAGACCCCATAGGACTGTAAAGAGAAATTGAGGAGGATTTTACCATGATCACTACTGTTATCGCTGTTGTTGCTGCTGTTGTTCTGCTGGCTCTCAACCTGATCCGTGACTACGGCAAGAAGGGCTGATAAGCACTTCAAGGTAAAAGGAGCAGGGCACGCACCCTGTTCTTTTTTTATGTCGGGCAGTTCTGCGGCGTATCTTGCTATTTTTTGATTATACATGATCGCTTATTTGCACGGAGTGGGTTCGCTCCTCACAGATGAAATACCAGGGAGGCTGTTTTATGGCAAAAATCTACATCATCGCCATCGTCGTCGCCATCATTCTGCTGGCGCTCAATCTGATCCGCGACTACGGCAATAAGGGCTGATCTTCTCGGTTCATCGGTCACACATAGCAAAAAAGGCAGGGGTACGCCCCTGCCTTTTTTGTGTAGAACGCCCGTCCTTTACATAAAGTTAACATATTGTTTTCTTTTGTGCGATATTTCTTTGCCCCCGCCGGTGCTATGATACCGTCAAATCGCCGGGACAGGTTTCCGCGCGATGAAGGAGGCGTTTCCTAATGAGTACCGAACATGTTTACATTCTCGCCATCGTCGTCGTTATTATCACCCTCGCGGTGAGGAGGATCCGCTGGTACGGCAAAAACGGTTAAAGCGGCGGTTTGCCGCCCGCGCCCGGATACGGAGCCTTACAAGTATCTTACGCGGATCTGCGTTCTTTTTTATCCAATGGTGCTATATTTCAGCAAACAGTCCTTCCACCCAATTCGCCTTTTGATGGCGCAGCGTTGTTTGTAAAAAGAGGTTTTTTTATGGACGAAAGAGCGTACGTTTTGGCAATTATAGCAGTCGTCATTATTTTGGCTGTTCAGCTTGTCCGGTACATCGGACGCAAAAACTAATAGAGGCAACATATGCCGACCGCACAAAAAAGGCAGGGTCTGCCCCTGCCTTTTTGCTGCAAAAATTTTTCTCCCTGACGGAAATTTTGCATTTTGCGGCTTTTCCTTTTATTACGGCTTTTATTTTGCCGTTCTGTGTGCTATACTATCATCGGATCACAGCGTCACAGGGCGCTGTCAACTTCATAGAAAATAAGAGGACCGTCCAATGAAGAAACTCATTGTAAACGGCGCGGAGCAGCTCTACGGAGAGGTCTCCGCCGGCGGCGCGAAGAATGCCGCTGTAGCCATTATCCCCGCCACCGTGCTGGCACGCGGACGCTGCGTGCTGGAAAATGTTCCCGATATTCACGATACCGAGCTGCTGTTTGCCATGCTGCGCGCCATGGGCGCCAGCGTGGAAAAGACCGGACGCACCTCGGCAATTATTGATACTTCCACCCTTACCGAAGCCACCGTCCCGTACGAGCTTTCCAAGCATATGCGCGCCAGCTATTACTTCATCGGCTCGCTGCTGGGACGCTTCGGGCAGGCGTGCGTTTCCATGCCCGGCGGCTGCAATTTCGGCGTCCGCCCCATCGATCAGCACATCAAGGGCTTCGAGCTGCTGGGTGCCGAGATCCGCATCGAAAACGGGCTCATCTATGCCGATACCAAGGGCATGCAGGGCGCGCACATCTACTTCGATCAGGTCTCGGTGGGCGCCACCATCAATGTCATGCTGGCAGCGGTCAAGGCGTCCGGCATGACCGTTCTCGAAAATGTGGCAAAGGAGCCGCACATCGTCGACCTTGCCAACTTCCTCAATTCCATGGGCGCCGATATCCGCGGCGCGGGTACCGATGTCATCAAGATCCGCGGTGTCGATGTGCTGCACGGCACCGATTACAGCATCATTCCCGACCAGATCGAAGCCGGCACCTACATGGCGGCGGCAGCGGCGGTCGGCGGCGATGTCCTTGTTAAGAATGTGATCCCCAAGCACCTCGAGCCCATCACCGCCAAGCTGCGGGAGGCGGGCGCCACCATCACCGAGGGCGATGACTGGGTGCGGGTCGTCCGCACCGGCGCGCTGCGCCGCATCAACCTCAAAACCATGCCCCACCCCGGCTTCCCCACCGATATGCAGCCCCAGATGGCTGCCATGCTCACCTGTGCCGAGGGGACAAGCATCATCACCGAGGGCGTGTGGGATAACCGCTTCCGCTATACCGAGCAGCTGGTGCGCATGGGCGCCCGCATCACCGTAGATGGCAAGGTCGCCGTCATCGAGGGCGTCAAGGGGCTTCAGGGTGCGCCGGTCAAGGCGTGCGACCTGCGCGGCGGCGCGGCGGTCATCATCGCCGGTCTGATGGCAAAGGGTACCACCGAGATCGAGGATACCCTGCACATCGAGCGCGGGTACGAGAATGTGGTGGAAAAGTTCGCCGGCATCGGCGCCGATCTCCACTATGTCACCCTGCCGGATCAGCCCCTCTCCGAGCAGGCGTAAAGCCAAAATTCTGTTTTAATAAACCGAGCCGGAGCCGAGACCGTTCTGCTCCGGCTTTTTCCGTTCTTCGCCAATAAAGGCGGCGCGCCCCGCGTCCCGGCTTGTGC
>JBNMIL010000050.1:0-12329 GCA_050873265.1 Angelakisella sp.
CTCGATATGGTCGGGATGACAGGATTTGAACCTGCGACCTCTGCGTCCCGAACGCAGCGCTCTACCAAGCTGAGCCACATCCCGTTAGAAAAACCCTCGCTGCTATAAAAAACGGCGAGGGTTCTGTGGTTGCCCGACTAGGATTCGAACCCAGACAAACAGAGTCAGAGTCTGTCGTGCTACCTTTACACAATCGGGCAATAGCAACATGAATTATTATAACGGTTTTGCCGGAAAAGTCAAGACCTATCGCAAAAAAAGCGCGTTATTTTTTAATGTTCGATAGAAACGCATATCATGCGGCGAAGACGAAATAATAAAAGGACGGTTTTTTGAAATTGATGCGCGCGAAAAGGGGGACGGTGCGGTGACGGACGGGGTGCGGGTGGCGATAGCGGACAGCGGGGACAGTGCGTTCCGGCGGGAAACGGAACGCTGGGTGCGCGGGCAGCGGGGACTGCTGCTGTGCCCGATAACAGGGGAAAACGGGCATCTGCCGCGGATAGCGGCGCTGTGCCCGCGGCTGCCCACGGCGCTGCGGCTTTCACTGCCGGAGGAGAGTATCCTCATTATTGCGAGCGGGTGCGCGGCGGCAGCCGAAACTGCCGCCCGCTGCGGGTGCAGGGTGCTGGATTACGGCTTTTCGCTGCGGGATACGCTGACGCTGAGCAGTGTAAGCGAGGGAGAAGCGGCTGCCGCCCTGCTGCGCCCTATGCAGCGGCTGGACGGTACCACGCTGGAGCCGCAGGAATGGACGCTGCCGCTGCCCGCCGCGCTGCTGCCGGAATGGCTGCTGTGCCGGCTGGCGATACTGCTGTGCGCCGGACTGCCGCCGCAGGGGGCTGGCGAAATGTTCCTCTCATAAGACGGGACGGGAGGTACACAATACACAATGCAAACGCCAAACCAAGAAAGAGAGGAATAAACCATGTCTAACAAGAAAGCCAAGGAAGCACTGAACCAGATGAAGCAGGAAGCTGCCAACACCGTAGGCGTCAGCCTGAAGCAGGGCTACAACGGCGATATCACCGCCCGTCAGGCCGGCTCCATCGGCGGCGAGATGGTCAAGCGCATGATCGAGAGCTACGAGAACGGTCACTCCGCCAAGTAAGCATTTTCCCCTAAAGTCCCGCGGTCTGCCCCGTGCAGCGCCGCGGGGCAGCCTTTTTGCGAAAAAAGGGGGAAAAGGGGCGATATCCTTTGGGAGAACGAACCATAATAAACAAAGGGACGGATTAAATTTTTGTGCCGCCGTCTCTTGTGGAACACCCCGTGAAAATGGTAACATATAGTTGTAAGAAAACTCTTTTTTTAAGAGTATGCCCCCATTTGCCCGAATGACGAAAGGAGTGTGCCCTATGAAGAAGATCCTCGCGCTTACCCTGTCCCTGCTGCTCATTGTTCTGCTGCTGCCCACCGCCGCGCTGGCGGAGGAAAATAATGTGGCAAGAAATGAAACCACAGGAGTGGAGTATGCGTCCTTAAAGGACGCAATGGGTGCCGCCAATGGTGGCGATACCATCACTCTCTTAAAGGACTGCGATCTATCAAACGGATATGACAGTGTCCTTTTGCGAATATCCATAACACTGGATCTGAACGGTTTTACGATGACCTTGAAAAATCCGATTTCCGTACAGAACGGAGCGACCCTCACAATACAAAATGAAAAAGATACCGGTGGAATAACAATAGCCGAATACGGCGCTTTTGTTGCAAATTCCGGAACCACGGTCAATCTGACAGGGGCGACGATAACAGGAACGAATAAACACGATCTTCTGTTTGAAGCGTGGACAGAATCAACTTATAATTTAAAAAACTGCAATATTACATGGCAGGATACATGTATAGGCTTCATCGGCAGCAAGTCCATAAATTTTACCCTTGAGAACACAACAATGGATCTGACAGGGACGAAAGATGGTATTTCCATGACAAGTGTTGGCGGCAGGTTGGAAATAATCAACAGCACCATCACCGGTGAGGCTGCCAAGCTGTTTATTACCCCGGATACCAATAATAAAGTTGACAGACCGAGCGTTTCCATTGCGAATGACGCGCCGCAAAGCGGCATCATCGATTACTCATACGATGTATATAAGGGCTATAATAGCGGCAAGCTCATTTTGCCGGGGATAAGCGATGCCGGCGCGAAGCTCAAGGCAATGCTTAAAGACAGCTTCAGGAGCGCTACGCTCCTCGTTCCCGGTCCCGACGGGCTCTACCTCAGCAATTCGGCGCTTGAGTATCTTGGCGCCGCAAAGAGTGGCGAAACCTATACCATTGAACAGGCGGGCAATCAGGAACAAATGGAGGAGCTTGCCAAAGCCGGGACAGTCCCTGCCAACGGCTGCATCATCGTGAACGGAACCACGGACATCATCACCGTGAATGAAGTGGAGATCCAGCCCGGACAGTCCCACACCTTCACCGAAAAGGGACCCGAGATCGATCCCCCGGAGACGAATATTACCGTCCGTCTGCCGGAGGAGGACCCCGCCCCCGCGAACCCCACCACCGGCGCTGTGACCGTTGCCGTGTGCGTGGTGCGGACGGCGGTGGCTGCACTTGGCTGAGATAGGAACGGAATAACAGAATACGGATAATACCGGAAAGCACGGCAGGGAAAAGCACGCCCCGCCGTGCTTTTTTGCCGGGCAGACCTTGCGCCGCGGGTGCTTCCTTGGTACAATGGAAAAGGCAAATCGCCCGACATATGTGATAGAAAAGGAGTGACCCAAATTGGCAGAAAAAAAGAAGGTAGAGCGTGAATTTGTGGAGGCTTCCACCGGCAAGACCGGCAAGCGTCCCGCAGTAGTCACCGCCGCCAACAAAAAGAGTGCGACCGGCAAGCGGGTAGCCGCTGTTATCCTGTGGGTGCTGGCACTTGCCGCCGAGGTATGCGCGATCCTGATGCTGAACGGAACATGGTATATCCCCGAGGAGCAGAAAATGTACTGGCTCATCGGCGCTTTGGTCATTGACCTCATTCTGGTCATCATCGGCAGCCAGCTGTGGAAAAAATCGAACCGGCTGGACCCCGCCAGCAAGCAGAGCAGCGTAAAGTTCTTCCTGTGGAACAACATGGGGCTCATCGCCTCCGTCATCTGCTTCTTGCCCATCATTATCCTGCTGCTTGCCAACAAGGATCTGGACGGCAAGACCAAGAAGATCGTGACGGTGGTAGCGGCGATCGCGCTGATCGTGGCTTCGCTGTTCTCCTTTGATTTTAATCCCGTTTCCGCCGAGGAGCTGGCAGACGCGCAGCAGGCGGTGGGCAACGGCACCGTTTACTGGACCCGCTTCGGCAAGAGCTATCATCTGGATCCCGACTGCCGCGCGCTCCAGAATTCCGCAACCATCTATCAGGGCACCATCGAGGAAGCCTTTGAAGCCAACCGCACCGACCCCTGCGATTTCTGCGCGCTGGAGCAGGAATAAGGAAAGGGGCGCTGACAGATGAATTTGACTGATCTGCTTTCCGGCAGCGTGATCTCCTCCATAGCGGGGCAGACCGGCGCAAGCGAGGAGGATACCCAGAATGTACTTGCCAACGCCCTGCCCGCTTTGGTGGGTGCCATGGCAAAGAACACCTCTACCGAGGACGGTGCGAACAGTTTGGCAAAGGCGCTGGACGACCATACCAGCAGCGCGGGGCTGGCAAGCCTTTTGCAGAATGTGGATACCGCCGACGGCGCGAAGATCCTGACCAAGATACTGGGCGGCGAGACCGAGACGGTGCAGAACGCCGTCGCCAAAAAGAGCGGCGCCAGCAAGCTGGATACCTCCAAGATCCTGGCGATGGCGGCGCCTCTGCTGCTGGCGGCGCTGGGCAGCCAGAAGAAAAAGACCAAGACCCAAAGCGACAGGCTGGGCGGGCTGCTGACCTCCCTGCTGGGCGGCGGCGATGACGACGAGGACGACGGCAGCACCCTCATCTCTCTGGCGGGGAGCCTGCTGGGCGGCAGCACCAAAAAGAGCAGCAAAAAATCCGACAGCGGCGATATCCTGACCAGCCTTGCGGGCGGACTGCTGACAAGCGCCTTGGGCGGCAGCAGCAAAAAGTCCTCCAAGAGCGACAGCAGCGATGTGTTGACCTCGCTGGCGGGCGGCCTGCTGGGGGACGCGCTGGGGACTTCCACAAAGAAATCCACGGCGAAGAAAACCGGCACGACGAAAAAGACCGCTGCCAAATCCACGGCGGCGAAAAAGAAAACGGCTTCCACCGCGAAGAAGACCACGGCGGCAAAGAAAACGACTGCCGCCAAGAAAACCACGAACGCCAAAAAGACCACGACGAAGAAATCCAAGAACGATGACGCCGCGGAGCTGCTGGGCAGCGTGCTGACCGGACTGCTGGGCGGTAAAAAGTAATAGCTGTAAGCCGCGGGGCGGGGACGAGCGAAGTCTCCGCCCTGTTTTTGCGCCGGAAAGCGGGAATATCACCCAATCTTCACGGTCTGTTCATAACCTGCCGGTAGACAAAACAGTTTCTATTTTGTATAATAGGGGCGGAATATTACAGAAAATGTCCGAAAGGAGGGACTTTCCCATGCCGAAAAGCCATCGGGTACTGGCAACGGTGACCGCTGTGCTGCTGCTGACCGCCTGCGGCAGCGAAGCGACGCTGCCCGAAGACCAGACCGTTTACCCCACGGTGCAGAGCGGACAGGCGCTGTTGCCGGATTGGGAGCATATCCCGCAGAACGAGGTGCCGGAGGAGGACGGGCAGGAGCCTGCCGAAAATGACGATCCGACTAACGGCAAAGAGAACGGCAAGCAGACCGAGACCAAGAACGATAATAAGACCGATACCAAGATCGACGATAAACAGCAGAACCAGACCGGCGAAAAAACCGAGAATACCGGAAATGCCGGAAATGGGAACGGGAGCACCGGCAAGAGTGATAATACCGTAGATCAGCCGGAGAATACCACCCCCACCCAGCCGACGACTCCCACCGCACCGACGGAGCCGGAACCGACCCCGACACCTGATCCGGAACCAGAGCCGACGCCGACACCCACCCCGGAGCCGGAGCCCGAACCGGATAACGGTGGGGACGATATCACCGATTACGGAACGCTCTCTGTCATCAATGTTAATACGCCGGTGACGGGGGATACCTACGATATCCTGTGCCATGTGGTGCAGAACGAGGTAGGCAATACGACCGAGTGGGAATCCACCAAGGCAATGGCGGTGGCTTCCTACAGCTACATCAAGTATTACAATGACTATCTGGGCAGCGCCCCTACCCTGCGGCTGAGCAGTGTGGAGCCGGGCGACCGCGTAAAGGCGTGTGTCAAGGAGGTGCTGGGCGAGGCGGTATATTACAACGGGCGCTATGCCAACTGTACCTACTTTTCCATCAGCTGCGGTGTGACCACCACCGCACAGAGCGTGTGGGGCACCACGCAGTATCCTTACTTGGTCTCGGTGGATTCCTCCATTGATGTAGGCTATACCAGCAGCTGGTCCAGCTACCAGCAGACCAAGACCTTTACCGCCGAGGAGGTCGCCGCCCGCATGAACAGCTACCTGGGGACAAGCCTGGACGCAGCCAATGACGATCCCTCTACCTGGCTGGAGATCCAGAGCCGCACCGATGGGCTATATGTCGGCACCGTGCGGGTAGGCAATACCACCACCACGGGGCGGAAGATCCGCGAGAGTATCCTGGGGCTGCGCAGCCATGCCTTTGATATCAGCTATGATGAAAGCAGCCGCACCTTTACCTTTACCACCTACGGCTACGGGCACGGCGTGGGCATGAGCCAGACCGGCAGCAATCTGTACGCCAAGCAGGGCTGGACCTATGTGCAGATCCTGAACCACTACTACCCCGGCACGACCGTGGCATAAAGTGAATACCACAGCAAAAAAAGATCCCCGCCATACGGCGGGGATCTTGGTATTTGGAGACTTGTTACGCTTTACCGGAGCAGCCCAGAACATCATGCATCTTGTGGCGAACCAGCTCGCGGATATGGTCGCGGGCAGGGGTG
This sequence comes from Angelakisella sp., assembly GCA_050873265.1. Classification (GTDB taxonomy): domain Bacteria; phylum Bacillota; class Clostridia; order Oscillospirales; family Ruminococcaceae; genus Angelakisella. The sequence goes on from JBNMIL010000050.1 coordinate 6,013, forward strand.
AGATACTGACGGGGATCGAAGTGATCGGGGTGCTCCACCATGTGCTGACGAATGGCGGCGGTCATGGCAAGGCGCAGGTCGCTGTCAATATTGATCTTGCAGACAGCCATCTCAGCGGCGTGGCGCAGCATTTCCTCGGGGATACCGATGGCATCGGGCATCTTGCCGCCGAAGCGGTTGACGGTCTCTACATCTGCCTGAATGACAGAGGAAGCGCCGTGCAGTACGATGGGGAAGCCGGGCAGGCGGTTGCTGACCTCCTGCAGAATATCGAAGCGCAGCTGGGGCTTCTGACCGGGCTTAAACTTGTAGGCGCCGTGGCTGGTGCCGATGGCAATGGCAAGGGAATCCACGCCAGTGCGGGAAACGAATTCCTCTACCTCGGCGGGGTTGGTGAACTGGGCGTCCGCCTCGCTGACATTGACGGCGTCCTCGATGCCCGCCAGCTTGCCCAGCTCGCCCTCGACCATGACGCCGCGGTCATGGGCGTACTCCACCACCTTGCGGGTCACAGCAATGTTTTCCTCAAAGCTCAGCTTGGAGCCGTCGATCATGACCGAGGTAAAGCCGCCGTCGATGCAGTCCTTGCAGATCTCGAAGCCATCGCCGTGGTCAAGGTGCAGCGCGATGGGGATATCGGTATCCAGCACCGCCGCTTCCACCAGCTTGGTGAGGTAAACATGCTTGGCGTACTTGCGCGCGCCGGCGGAGACCTGCAGGATCACGGGCGCCTGCTCCAGCTGGGCTGCCTCGGTGATCGCCTGGACGATCTCCATATTATTGACATTGAAGGCGCCGATGGCATAGCCGCCCTCGTAGGCTTTGCGGAACATTTCCTTAGTAGTGACCAGTGGCATAATATTGATCCTCCTTGAAATGATAGTATAGAGTTAGTGTGGGGATTTGCTTTCAGCCCTATTGTAGCAATATTGCCCGCCGATTGCAATAAGATACCGATAGTTTCCACGAAAAATTGTGAAAATAATAACGAAAAATGCGGATCGTGCCCGCCGAACATTTTGTGTATTCATACGGGAGGAACGGCAAGGCGGGTAAACTTTTCGTAGTACCCATTTTATGGGGAATGTGGATAAAACAGATGTTCCCACCGGAGCAAGCAGGGAAATATCCCCCCGTAAGGGGGACTTTTTCACATTTTCCACCGAGTTTTCCACATGGGGAGGGGGAAAACCGTGTGGAAAAGGTGCAAAACAAAATATTACGGCTTGTATAGCGGGGGAAACGGACAGATACCGCGGTCTGCATAAATTCCACAGTCGGGCACAGAATAACAGGGAATGAATACCGGTAAAAGGAGGGCAGCGCGATGCTGAAGGGTGTAAACAAGCAGGTGGTAGAGGTAGTGGAGGTAGATAACGAGTTTTTTGAACGGGCGATCCTTTTTGTAAAGCCGGAACAGCAGCAGAACGGCGAGGAAACGCTGCGGGAAAACGCCCGCCGGTATGTCGGCTCCCTGCGGTGGAGACCCGCGCGCGCCGGCGGCTGGCGGCTGTGGGCGGCACGGCTGGCGCAGTGGGGCAGTGCCGTGGGACTGGGCGCGCTGCTGGGTGGATTGCTGTTAAAATAAAATGGGGTCGATTTTTGCAAAAGGGTATGTTATAATGATACCGTCACTTGACAAGGACACACACGCTTTTCGACGGTGCAAACCAGCGCTGACTTCGTCAGAGAACCTTGAAATACGCAAGTATTCCTGCGGTTCTCTTCCTTGTCATCATCTGATTTTCCCGCGTCGAAAAGTCCTGCGGAGTTTTTGCGCGGGAGAAATGCCCGCCCGAGGAAGTGCGGAGCGGCAGGCAGGCTGGCGCCTGTCAATGCGACGCACAATGTCGGGCAGCATTTATGCCCGCAAAAACCGTATGTGCTCTTATCAAGCGACGGTACTATCCATCACTATCGGGAAAAACAGGGCTGGCTGCGGGGAACCCCGCGCCGCCCGCAAAAGCGGCAGAGCACACGGGTGCGGAAAGGAATATCACCATGCAGGAGAAAAAAACGGCGGGCGAGCAGAATCAGGTGCTTGCCGGCAGAAATCCGGTGCTGGAGGCACTGCGCAGCGGCAGAGAGCTGGAGTGTGTTTACATACAAAGCGGCAGTCCCAAGGGACCGGTCGCCGCGATCCTGAATAAAGCAAGGGAACTGGGCATTCCGGTAAAGGAAGCGACCCGCGAAAAGCTGACCCAGCTTTCCGGAATCGAGACGCATCAGGGCGTTGCCGCCATCTGCGCCGCGGCGGCATATGCCGAGATGAAGGATATCTACGAGCGGGCGGGCGAGGAGCCGCTGTTCGTGGTCATCTGCGATAATATCGAGGATCCTCACAATCTGGGCGCTATCATTCGCACGGCGGAAGCCTGCGGCGCACACGGGGTCATTATCCCCAAGCGGCACAGCGCGGGACTTACCGCGGCGGCGGTCAAATCCTCGGCGGGGGCGGCAGTCTGTCTGCCGGTGGTGCGGGTTGCCAATATCGTGGCGACGATGCAGACCCTGAAACAGGAGAAAAATGTTTGGTTCACCTGCGCCGACATGGACGGGCAGAACTGGTGCCAGCTGGACTTTAAGGGCGCGGTGGGTCTGGTCATCGGCTCCGAGGGCAGCGGCGTCAGCCGTCTGGTGAAGGAGGAGTGCGACTTTGTGGCGGCACTGCCGATGCGGGGGCAGATCAACTCACTGAACGCTTCGGTGGCGGGCGGCATCATTCTGTACGAGATCACCCGCCAGCGGCTGGGCTTGAAAGCGAAATAAGCAAAATAGCGAAAGCAAAGGGAACAATAAACGATATTGACAACAAGCGGAGGAAAAACGATGGCTGATAACCGCTACAATGTAGACGATATCCTGCGGGAAGTAAAGGAAAAGCGTGCCCGTGAGGAGCGAGCCGCCCAGCCGGAAAAACGGGCAGCCGCGACCACCACGCCGGAGGATCTGCTGCGGCAGCTGGACGCGGCGCAGGCAGGCACGCGGAAAACGACAGCGCCCGCGCCGAAGCCCCAGCCCGCGCCGGTAAAACGGACGGAGCCTGTGAAAAAGACCGAGCCGAATCCTGCCGAGCTGCTGCGCAAGACCGAAACGCCCGCCGAGCCGGCAAAAACCGAGGAACCGGAGTTTCTGTGGGCGGAGCCGCAGCCCGCGGAGCCGGAAATGCCCGCGTTGGGCGCGGAGCTTCCGATGGGACGGGAGATCCCCACTGCAAAGGCGAAAAAGCCGCTGTGGGAGGCTGCCGCCGCACGCAAGAGCGCCGAGACGCTGATGCAGACGCTGAAAAAGCGGCAGCGCGGACTGGCGATCACCCTGATCCTGAACCTGCTGATGCTGGTGGGGGTCATTTATCTGGCGCTGGCGCCGGTGTATCACCTGCTGCTGCCGGATCTTCTGGCGACCAATTCCGCGTGGCGGATGTGGGGCATGGTGGCATTGACCGCCGTTTCCGCCCTGTGCTGCGGCGGAACGCTGGGCAACGGATTCTTGGCGCTGTTCCCCGGACGGCAGAGCAACGATGCCTATGTAACGCTGACGGTATTCGCGTGCCTGCTGCAAGGCAGCTTTATGGCGGCGCAGCCCGCCCTGCTGGAGCAGTACGGCAATAATATCTTTCTGCCGCTGGCTGCATTGATCCTGTTCTTTAATACCTGGGGCAAGCTGGTGAAAAACGCCCGCCAGCGAGAAAGCTGCCGTGCCATGGCGGTGCTGCGCCCCGTGGCGTGCCGTACCCTGCCGGAGAGCCGTCTGACCGAGTGGGCGGCGGAGCTGCCGGAGCAGCCGGAAAAGACGGTGACGCTGGACGATGCCGGACTGCCGGAGGACGCCGAGGCGGTGCTGGAGGAGACCGGCATGACCGAAAGCATCAGCGGGGTGCTGGCACCCATCACCATACTGGCGGCGGTCGTTATGGCGCTGCTGGAGTATTTCCTTGCCAAGGGAACGGTGTTCGAGGCGGTTTCCATCTTTGCCTCGGCGCTGTGCATCACCTCGCCGCTGGCGGCAACACTGGGCAGCCATATGCCGCTGCGCAGCGCCAATGAGGGTCTGAACCGCTGGCGAGCGAACCTGCTGAATGAGGACGCGGTGGAGGAGCTGCACGATACCGACGGCGTTCTGCTGCGGGGCAGCGACCTGTTCCCCAGCGGCAGCATTACCCTGCACGGCATAAGAACCTTTGAAAAGAAGCCCATTGATGAGGCGATCCTGAACGCGGCAAGCGTGCTGTGCAGCGTGGATAATTCGCTGACCGGCATCTTCCGCGGCATGATCACCAACGAGAAAAACCTCAAGCCGGTGGAAAGCGTTACCTGCGAGGAGGGCAAGGGCATCTCCGCGTGGGTGGACGGCGGACGGGTGCTCATCGGCAACCGCAGCCTGCTGCTTGCCCATGGCGTCGCCGTGCCTCCCATTGAGGTGGAGGCGAGCTTTTCGGCGGAGGGCAAGGAGCTGCTGTACCTCTCTAATTTCGGCAGCCTTTCGGCGGGGTTTGTCATCAGCTACCATGCCGATAAACAGCTGAAGACCCAGCTGCGGGAGCTGGAAAAGGTGGGCATCGCGCTGATGGTCTACACCACCGACCCCAACATCACACCGGCGCGGGTGGCGCAGGTGTACGGCTTGCAGGAGGAGAATATCCACATGGTGCCGGCGGCACTGCAGCGGGAGGCGGAGACTGCGCTGGACGGCACCGGCGAGACCGCAGCGGAGATGGTAAGCGGCGGCATGGCGGGCAGTCTGCACAGTCTGCTTTCCGCCCAGCGGGAGTACGGCATTGCCAAGGCGATCAGCGTACTGCTGGTGCTCAGTGTGCTCATCGGCTTTGCCATCATCACGCTGCTGGCTTATTCCGGCGCGCTGAACCGTGTGACCTGGTGGAGCCTCGGGGCGTATCAGCTGCTGTGGTTCGTCCCCACGGTGCTGCTGGGCTGGGTCAGGAAGAAGTAAACAGAACCTGTAAAATAACGGGAGCCGCTTCGCGGCTCCCGTTTGGTATTGGTGGGGAAGTTCCTCCCATAGGGCACCGAGCCGCCCGCAGGGCGGTCGGGGCTGCGCCCCGAAGCCTCCCTCACCCGCCGGTTCCCCGCCTTATCCGTTCGGTCTTTGGTTTGCTTTATACAAACTGTATCATTCACAGGAATTATACGGTTTATTGATCTCCCGCAGCCTTTACCACATCGTCCGCAAGCCGCTTGATGTCGTCCAGCGTTTCCAGTTCTCCGGCACGCCGCCGCAGCTGCGCCGCGCCCCGCACCCCGCTGATGTACCAGCCGCAGTGCTTGCGTGCCTCGTGGCTTGCCACCCGTTCCCCCTTGTACTGTACCGCCAGCGTCATCTGCTCCACCATCAGCGCCATGCGTTCCGGCAGAGCGGGGGTCGGCTCGTAGCTGCCGGTCTGCAGGTACTGCCGCACCTGCCGGAACAGCCACGGCGCGCCCAGCGCTCCTCTGCCGATCATCACCAGGTCACAACCGGTCGTCTCGTACAGTGCCTTGGCGGTCTCGGGGCTTACCACATCGCCGTTGCCGATGACCGGTATGGAAACGGCGTTTTTCACCTGCCGGATAATGTCCCAATCCACCGGCGGGGCATACATCTGCTTCCTTGTCCTGCCGTGGACGGTCACGGCGTCCGCGCCGGCGGCTTCCGCCATTCGGGCAAATTCCACGGCGTTCACATGCTCCTCGTCCCAGCCCTTGCGGAACTTGACTGTCACCGGTACGCTGCTTGCCGCCTTCACCGCCCGAATGATCCGTTCGGCACGGTCGGGGTCCAGCATCAGAGCGCTGCCGCTGCGGTTTCCGGCAATTTTGGGGGCAGGGCACCCCATGTTGATATCCAGCCACGCCGGAGCATAGCGCTGTGCCAGCTCGGCAGCCTGTGCCATCGGCTCCGCCTCGTCCCCGAAAAGCTGAATGGCGCAGGGCATTTCCCGCTCCCCTATCTCCATCAGCTCGGCACTTTTTCGGCTGCCCTGCACCAGCCCCTTGCAGCTCACCATTTCCCCGACGGTCGCCACGGCGCCATATCTCATGCAAAGCTCCCGCAGCGCCCGGTCGGAGACTCCTGCCATCGGCGCCAGCATGGCATAGGGGGGCAGCTCCAGCGTTCCCAGTTTCATTTTCCCGCTCCTCTCTCGGTCATTCCGCTTTATTGTAGCAGATTTCCCCGTTCCCGTCAAAGCGGGGCTTGTCCCATTTTGTGGAGAGCCCCGCGGGGGCACGGGCAGGCACGCGGGGAAATATTTTCGTTTCCCCGGCGGTTCCCCCGCGCCGGAGGCGCCCCGCAGGGCAGTGCTTCGCGCTGTTACGGGC
>JBNMIL010000051.1:0-12280 GCA_050873265.1 Angelakisella sp.
AAGTATCCTCTTCATCACCCATAAGCTCAATGAGATTATGGCGGTAGCCGACCGCTGCAGCGTGCTGCGCAAGGGTAAATACATCGGCACCGTAGAGGTGAAGAATACCACAAAGGACGAGCTGACTACCATGATGGTCGGTCGTCCGGTGCAGTTGACTGTTGATAAAAAAGAAATTGAACGGCAGGCGCCGGTACTGGAGGTCACGGATCTCTCGGTCGCCAGCCGATATCATAAAAAAGACGCGGTACGCCATGTCAGCCTGCAGGTACATGGCGGTGAGATCGTATGTGTGGCAGGCATTGACGGAAACGGTCAAAGCGAGCTGGTGTATGCCCTTACGGGGCTGGAAAAAGCCTCCGGCGGCAAAATTGTCATCGGCGGACAGGATGTGACGCATCGGAATGTCCGCTGCCGCAGTGAAGCCGGTATGAGCTGTATACCGGAGGATCGACACAAGCACGGTCTTGTACTGGACTTCTCTCTGGAGGACAATCTGATCCTTCACAACTATTATCAGCCGCGCTTTGATCGCAAGGGCTTTATTGACCGCGCCGAGGAGCGGAAATATGCCGAAGGGCTGATTGAGCGTTTCGATGTGCGCTCCGGACAGGGTGCCGCCACGATCGTGCGCAGCATGAGCGGCGGTAACCAGCAGAAAGCCATTATTGCCAGAGAGATCGACAAGGACGATGCCTTGCTGATCGCTGTTCACCCAACCCGCGGGCTGGATATCGCGGCGATTGAGTATATCCACCGGCAGATCGTACAGCAGCGGGATAAGGGCAAGGGCGTTCTGCTGGTCTCCTACGAAATGGATGAGGTAATGAACCTTGCCGACCGTATCCTCGTGATGTATGAGGGCGAGATCGTGGGAGAGCTGGATCCTAAAACGACTACGCCGCAGGAGCTGGGACTGTATATGGCTGGCGCTAAGCGCAATACGCCTGCCATGGGGAAGGAGGAGAACGCAGATGCTTAAACGGTTTACGGCGGCACTCAAAACCTCCGGCAGCGGTGCCAATAAGGTGCTGTCATCACTGATCGCCATTCTGTTGGGCTGTGCCTTTGGCGGCTTGCTGCTGGTGGCCATTGCCCTTACGGTACGGGAGATCAATTTCTCCTCCGCGTGGGATGGAATTCGTGTGGTGCTTGCCGGCGTGTTCAACCTCGGGCGTGATGTCAACGGCAGCGGTGCCCTGCAATTCGGCTTTAACGGAAAGCTTATCGGAGATATGCTGTTCCGCGCCACACCGCTTATCATGACAGGGCTTTCGGTCGCGGTCTCCTATAAAACAGGACTGTTCAATATCGGTGCGCCGGGGCAGTATCTTGCCGGTACAGCGGCTGCCATTGTGGTAGGGCTTTCGGTCAATACCGCCGTGGTTCCCGCGTGGATCGCGTGGCTGCTGGCACTGCTGGCGGCAATGCTTGCCGGTGCAGTGTGGGGGGCGATTCCCGGGTTGTTCAAGGCATATCTGAATGTCAACGAGGTCATTACCTCCATTATGACAAACTGGATCGCGGCGAATATCGTGGCAGCAATCTTTGATGGCAGCAGCTTTGTGAATAACATCGATTACGGCAAATCCGGTTTTACCTTAAAGCTTGCCACCAACGGCGTGGCAACGGCAAGGCTGGGACTGGATAAGCTGTTTCCGGGCAGCAGTGTCAATGCCGGGATTCTGCTCACCATCGTATTTGCTGTGGCTTGTTGGCTGCTGATGAGCAAATCCCGCATCGGCTTTGAATTGCGTGCCTGCGGCAGTAATAAAAACGCGGCAAAGCTGGCGGGTATGAATGAAAAGCGTAATATCGTGCTTGCTATGGCGATATCCGGTGCGCTTGCCGCCGCGGGCAGTGCTCTTTACTATCTGCAGGGGGATATTGAGTTTTACTGGCATACCTCCATGTCGTTGCCTGCCGCCGGCTTTAACGGCATAGCGGTGGCGTTGCTGGCAAGCTGTCACCCTATCGGCTGTGTATTCAGCGGTTTGTTTATGGCATATCTCAGCATCTCCGGCAGCCAGCTCAGCGTGCTTACCCCCTTCAATGAATACAATGCCAGCATTATTATTGCTGCCATTGTGTATCTTTCCGCCTTTACCCGCTTCTTCCAGGATCTGTTCCAGAAGCGGAAGCCGCTGATCATAACTGAACAGAAAATGCAGACAGGGGAGGAAACCCCACCACTGACGACCGGCGAAGATAAAACGGAGGTGAAAGAGGTATGACATTTCTTTTACAGCAAACGCTTATTTACAGCGTTCCGTTAATTTTGGTTGCCCTTGCCGGCGTGTATTCCGAGCGCAGCGGCGTGATCAATCTGGCGCTGGAGGGCATCATGATCATCGGCGCGTTTGCCGGTTCTTGGTTTGTGCGCAGCATGCAGGTCAGCGGCTGGAACGAAGACCATGCGCAGGGATTACTGCTGCTTACCCTCCTGATCACGGCAGCAGCCGGTGCTTTGTTCTCCCTGCTGCTCAGCTTTTCCGCTGTCACCATGAAGGCAGATCAGACCATCGGAGGAATCGCCCTTAATCTGCTGGCGCCTGCGATCGTGCTGTTCCTCATCAATCTGATCTTCCATCAAAGTACCCTCAGTCTGGAGTATGACGCTCCATCGTGGTTCATGCTGTTCAAAACGGATCTGGGCTTTGGGCGTAAACAGGATATCGGTCTGCTGGGCAGTGTGCTGTTGGATAAATTCTATCTGACGACCTATATCGGTATTGCCATTTACATCATTCTGTCCATTATTCTGTATAAGACCAGCTTCGGTCTGCGGCTGCGTTCCTGCGGCGAGCACCCTCAGGCAGCGGACAGCGTGGGCATCAATGTCTACCGTATGCGCTATATCGGAACGACCATCGGCGGTGCCCTTGCCGGAATGGGAGGTTTCATCTACGGGCTTACCACATCAAACGGCTCCGCCAATGGCGCAGTCGCCGGCTTTGGCTATCTGGCACTGGCGGTTATGATTTTCGGCAACTGGAAGCCGCTGAACATTGCGGTCGTCGGGTTGCTGTTCGGGCTGCTTAAGTGCATTGCTTCCTGCTACGGCACACTGGATCTTAACGGAGACGGTGTCTATCTGCTGGCACAGATTGGTATCAGCAATTATGTATACAATATGCTGCCCTATGTGGTCACCATGGTGGTTCTGGCGTTTACCTCCAAGAACTCTCGGGCGCCGAAGGCGGAGGGTATCCCCTACGATAAAGGACAGCGGTAAGCAGGCTTCTGCAATAGAACTTCCGACATTTACTACAAACAATAAATTTGCGGCTTCTTTCTGATGATATGATCCGATGATCTTCAAGGCAGAACTTCTCCTCCAAGAAAAACGAAAACCTTAAAGCCAAAACGGATTTGTGTTTTGAAGCCACTATGTAACCAATGCCCCTCGGTCAAGCCGAGGGGCATTGGTTATGCCGGTTAAACTTTTTTTACAGCTCCATCTGCTTCCCAAGGTACGCCGCCGCTGCCTGAATGAGCTTTTGCTCGGCGTCGGCAGGACGGTCGTTTTCCTTATTCTGCAGGAACATAATGCTGCCGCATACATCGCCGGAGGAGATGATGGGGGACTGCACCAGCGCATAGTATGCCACGCCCTCGATGGGCTGCAGCGGCGACTGCCCCTCCGCGGCGGAAAAACCGCGGCGGTTCTCAATGTGGTCCTCCAGACTGGGGGAAACACGGCGCTCCAGCACCTCCCGCCGGCTGATGCCACTGACCGCAACCACATGGTCTCGGTCGGTGATAAGCACCGGATAACCGGCGGTGCGGAACAGCACCTCACAGTATTGCGCCGCAATACTGCCCAGCTCACTGATGGGGGAATACTTCTTAAAGATGACCTCGCCCTCATTGCTCACAAAGATCTCCAGCGGGTCGCCCTCACGGATCCGCATGGTCCGTCGGATCTCCTTCGGAATGACAACACGCCCCAGGTCATCAATGCGTCGAACTATGCCGGTAGCTTTCATATCTATTCTAACTTCCTCTCCTGTAATTTGCTGTGCGGATAGTTTTTGCTGATTTTGCGAAAATATACCGGCGCTGCCGCAAAAACAAAAATCGCGTCAAACAGCCCCTTTCCGGCACTTTACAAAACGATTTTACAAAAACTTTACTTTGTAAAGATGTTGTTCCATACAATGAAAATCTATGATACAATAAAGATGAAACATAGAGGAGGAATACCATGATCTATTGTGTGGAAGATGACGGCAGTATCCGTGACCTGATGGTATATGCTTTGCAGGCGGCGGGCTTTTCCGCTGCCGGCTGCGCCGATGGCGAAGAATTCTGGCAGGCAATGCGGCAGGAAACACCGGAGTTGGTGGTGCTGGATATCATGCTGCCCGGCGAGGATGGCATTTCTATCCTGAAAAAGCTGCGCGCGGTCCCCGCTACCGCCGATATCCCCGTTATCATGGCGACTGCCAAGGGAACGGAGTACGATCGGGTCATCGGGCTGGATCTCGGCGCAGATGATTACCTCACCAAGCCTTTCGGCATGATGGAGATGGTCTCCCGTATCCGCGCGGTGCTGCGCCGCACCGGTCACAAGACCGCCCCCACCGTACTGCGTCAGGGCGGTATCCTGCTGGATGAGGCACGCCACACCGTCGAGGTCGGCGGTGCCCCCGTGACCCTCACCTTAAAAGAATACGACCTCCTGCGGCTCTTTATGGAAAACCCCGGGCAGGTATTCACCCGTGACCGTCTGCTTTCGGTCGTGTGGGGCGCCGATTATTACGGCGAGACCCGCACCGTCGATGTCCACATCGGCACCCTGCGCACCAAGCTGGGTGCGGCAGGCGATATCCTGCAAACGGTGCGCGGCGTCGGCTACAAGCTGGAGGCACCCCATGAGTAAAAAAATATTCCGTTCTATTTGGCTGGCGGCGCTGGTGGTACTGGTGCTTTCGCTGGTGCTCATCATGGGCGTGCTGTACAGCTACTTTACAGGGGTGCAGCAGAACCAGCTCCGTATGGGCACCGAGGTGGTCGCGCGGGGCGTAACCCTGAACGGCAAAGACTTTTTTACTGACCTTGCCGCCGAGGATTACCGTATCACATGGATCGCCGCCGACGGCACCGTTTTGTATGATAACGAAAACGAGGCAGACCAAATGGAAAACCATCTGGCGCGCGAGGAGGTGCAGCAGGCGCTGCAGAACGGCACCGGCGAAAGCAGCCGTTACTCCGATACCCTTGCCAGCCGCAGCCTGTACTGCGCCCGCCTTTTGCCCGATGGCACCGTGATCCGTCTTTCGGTGCAGCAGCATTCGGTGTGGGTACTGCTGGTCGGCTTCGCGCAGCCCATCTGCGTCATTCTTCTGCTGGCGCTGGTGCTTTCCTTTATTCTCGCTGCTCGCCTTTCCCGCGTCATCGTGGAGCCGATCAACGCGCTCAATTTAGATGAACCGCAAAAATATGTGGGGCAGGAGGAATACGCCGAGGTCGAGCCGCTGCTGCGCCGCATGGCACTGCAGCAGGCACAGATCCGGCAGGATCAGGATAAGCTGGAAAAAAGCTCCCAGATCCGGCAGGAATTCACCGCGAATGTATCCCACGAGCTGAAGACCCCGCTGCATGCCATCTCCGGCTATGCCGAGCTGATGGAAAACGGCATGGTGAAGCAGCAGGATATCCGTCCCTTTGCCCATAAGATCCGGCAGGAGGCGCTGCGCCTGACCGCGCTGGTGGAGGATATCATCAATCTCACCCGTCTTGATGGCGGCGCCGCCGGAATGCAGCGGCAGCCGGTTGACCTGTACCGCATTGCGGAAAACGCGGCGGATAGCCTCCAGCCCGCGGCGGCGGAAGCCGGCGTGACCCTCACCCTGCGGGGAGAGCCTGCCGTGGTGGAGGGCGTCCCACCGGTGCTTTACAGCATGATTTTCAACCTCTGCGATAACGCCATCAAATATAACCGCGTCGGCGGCAGCGTCAAGGTGCAGGTGAGCAATTATCCCGAGGATATCCGTGTGACCGTTGCCGATACCGGCATCGGCATACCGGAGGAAAGCCGCGAGCGCATTTTCGAGCGGTTCTATCGGGTGGATAAAAGCCGCTCCAAGGAAGTGGGCGGCACCGGGCTGGGGCTTTCCATCGTCAAGCACGCCGCGATGATCCACCACGCCGAGATCACCATGGACAGCACCGCGGGGGAAGGCACGACCTTTACGGTAATATTCCCAAAGCAAAAATAGAGAAGCAAAGAGAAGTAAAAAGAAGTAAAAAAGGAGTGATGTTTTGACATACGAAGAGATCCGGCAGGATGAAGCCGTCAATACCTATATCCGGCAGGCAGATGCCGCGCTGGCGGCGCTGGGCTTTACCGAGCACAGCTTTGCCCATGTCACACTGGTGGCGGAAAAGGCAGGCTATATCCTGCAAACGCTTGGTTTTCCGGAGCGTACCGTGGAGCTGGCGAAGATCGCCGGCTATCTGCACGATATCGGCAACCTCATTAACCGTGTCGATCACAGCCAAAGCGGCGCAATCATGGCGTTCCGTATCCTCGATCATCTCAAGTTCGATCCCGAGGAGATCGCCGTCATTGTTTCCGCCATTGGCAACCACGATGAGGGCACCGGCGTACCGGTCAGCCCCGTGGCGGCGGCACTTATTCTGGCGGATAAAAGCGATGTCCGCCGCAACCGTGTTCACAATACCGATCCCACCACCTTCGATATCCACGACCGTGTCAATTATTCCGTCACCAAGGCGGAGCTGAAGATCAACGAAGCCCACACCCTCATCAAGCTCAAGCTCACCGTTGATACCCATTTCAGCTCGGTCATGGATTATTTCGAGATCTTTATGCAGCGTATGCTGCTGTGCCGCAAGGCAGCGGAAACGCTGGGGCTGCAATTCAAGCTGATGATCAACGAGCAGCAGCTTATGTAATTCAAAATACCGATGAGAAAAAGGAGCCGTTTTCGCGCGGCTCCTTTCCTTTTACCGAGACTTTACATTGATTTTACAAAGTCTTGATAATGGTTTTGACCTTTCTTTACTATTCTTATCTTGTCAAATTAGGAGAATAAGGATAGAGGAAAGGGTTTTATAAAAATGTCTATTTTTAACGCGTTGAACCTCATCGGCGGGCTGTGCCTCTTTTTGTTCGGCATGAGCCTGATGGGACAGGCATTGGAACGCCGCGCCGGCGGCGGGCTGCGCTCTCTGCTGGAAAAGATGACAAAGAACCGCATGATGGGACTTTTAGCGGGTCTGGGCGTCACGGCAGTCATTCAAAGCTCCTCGGCTACCACTGTCATGGTGGTCGGCTTTGTCAATTCCGGCTTAATGACGCTGCGCCAGTCCATCGGTGTCATCATGGGCGCCAATATCGGCACCACCGTCACGGCATGGATCCTCAGCCTTTCGGGCATCGAGGGCAGCAGCTTTTTGGTGCGGATCTTCAAGCCCTCCTCCTTTACGCCGGTGCTGGCACTTATCGGCATCGTGCTGTATATGTTCTGCAAGTCGGATAAAAAGAAGGATACCGGCACCATTCTGCTGGGCTTTGCCACCCTTATGTACGGCATGGAGGCCATGTCCTCCGCCGTTTCCGGTCTGCGCGATGTCCCGCAGTTCCGCGATCTGTTCCTCATGTTCTCCAATCCTATTTTGGGCGTGTTGGTCGGTGCGATCCTTACAGGCGTTATTCAGTCCAGCTCGGCTTCGGTCGGTATCCTGCAGGCGCTGGCAAGCACCGGTCAGGTCACCTACGGCGCGGCGATCCCCATTATCATGGGGCAGAATATCGGTACCTGCGTCACGGCGCTGCTGTCCTCCATCGGCACCAATAAAAACGCCCGTCGGGCGGCGCTGGTGCATCTCAGCTTCAATGTCATCGGCGCCACGGTCGGTATTATCCTTTTCTATGCGGTGCGTGCCGCGGCGGCGCCGGCGCTGCTGGGGCAGGCAGCGACCGAATGGGGAATCGCGGTAGCACATTCCATCTTCAATGTGTTGTGTACGGCGGTACTGCTGCCCATGGGCGGACTTCTGGAAAAGCTGGTGCTCCGTATGGTGCCGGAGGACAAGGAGCCGCAGCGGGAAGCGGAGCTGGACGAGCGTCTGCTTGCCACCCCCGCACTGGCACTGGAGCGCTGCCGTACCCTCATCGCGGATATGGCAAGCTACTCCATGGAAGCCCTGCGGGAAAGCCTTACCGCTGTAGGCGGCGATCCCGCAAAAAGCGGCGGGCATATCCGCGGGGACGAAGCCAAGACCGACCACTACGAGGATATCATCGGCAGCTATCTGGTCAAGCTCAGCGCCCGCAAGATCGGCGAGAACGACAGCGCCCTCGCGGCGGAGTATTTGCGGCTCATCGGGGACTTTGAGCGCATTGCCGATCACAGCGTGAATATTCTGGAAGCCGCCGAGGAAATGCGCCGCAAGGGGATCGTGTTCTCTCCGGCAGCGCAGGGCGAATATTCGGTGATGGCGGCAGCCGTCCGCGAGGTCACCGCCCTTGCCTACGATGCTTTTGTGACCGGTGATCTTTCCGCCGCCAAGCAGGTAGAGCCGCTGGAGCAGGTCATTGATGACCTCAAGGAGGAAATGCGCACCCGCCATATTCGCCGGATGCAGCAGGGCAGCTGCGGTATCGAGGCAGGCTTTATCTGGTCGGATCTTCTCACCGACCTCGAGCGGGTTAGCGACCACTGCTCCAATATCGCCTGCTGCATGATCGAGGGTGTCGACCATAACCTCCACCGCCACGAGGTACTGCAAAGCATTCGCGGCAGCGGGGAAGCCTTCGATCATGTCTACCGCGCCTTCCGCCAAAGGTACGCACTGGCGGCGGAATGATAGCCTAAATACAGCAAAGAGCCGCGGCAGAAGCTGCGGCTTTTCCTTTATGCTTTTTTAGCACTATGTTCGTTATAGCGGAACGGCAATCGGCATTCGTGAAAAAAGCGCTAATCTCATTGACGGATAACGCAAAAAATGTTACGATATATCTAATTTCGATTTTTACGGGCAGGAGGTGCGGCATTGCCAAACAGTATTATAACGGTAAACGGCATCTGCAAATCATTCGGCGCCATCACCGCCCTCTCCGATGTTTCCCTTTCGGTCGAGCAGGGCTTGGTCACTGCCATCGTGGGGGATAACGGCTCCGGCAAATCCACCCTCATCAAGCTCCTTTCCGGCAACCTGTCGCCGGATCGCGGCACCATCACGGTGGAGGGCAGGGGATATCCACGTCTCACCATTCCGCAGGCGCTGCAAATGGGGATCCGCACCGTTTATCAGGATCTCTCCCTCGATGACTGTAAAAACAGCTACGAGAATATCTTTCTCGGGCACGAGCTGATGCGGGGACTTTTTCTGGATCGCCGCCGTATGGAGCGGGAAGCCGCCGCACTGCTGCAAAAGCTGGAGATCACCATTCCCGATCTCACCGAGCCGGTCAGGGTGCTGTCCGGCGGTCAGCGGCAGGGGATTGCCATTGCCCGTGCCATGCTGCAGTCCGGTCGCCTGCTGCTTTTAGATGAACCCACCGCAGCGATGGGAATTCGGGAAGCATATCAAACGATGGAACTGCTACGGAGACTGCGTGCGGAGGGGCATACGCTGCTTATTGTGAGCCACGACATCTATCAGGTGTTCGATATTGCCGATCGGATTTTCGTCATGCGTGCCGGACGCTGCATCGCTGATATCATGGCAAAGGATTCGTCTCCGGAGGACCTGCATCGGCTCATTTTGGAACGGGAACGGGGGGAAACTGCATGAAACGCTTTTTCCGCCGCAATGCCACCCTGTGCCTTTTGGTCGGCTTCTGCCTGTTGCTGGGCGTGTTCCTCAGTGTGCGTACCGGCAGGTTCTTCTCAGTCAAAAATCTTGTCAATATTTTGGAAGCAAATTCGTTCCGACTATTGCTGGCGGTTGGCATGACCTTTATTATTGCCTCCGGCGGCATCGATCTTTCGGTCGGCTCCATGCTTTCCCTTTCCGCTATCCTCACCGCCCTGCTGCTTAAAGGCGGCGTCCCCGTTTGGGCGGCAGTCCTGCTGGGGCTGCTTGCCGGCACGCTGCTGGGGCTTATCAATGGGCTGCTGGTGCATTACACCGGCATCAATTCCTTTATCATCACACTGGGCACCTCGTTTTTGTATCGGGGGTTGGCGCTTATTATCACCCTCGGTATCCCCATCAGCAAGCTGCCAGCCGCCTACCGTACCTTTGGCTGCGGGGACATCTTCCATGTGGAAAGCGGCGTTTATATGGCGCTTTTGGTGCTGCTCGTTTCCTTCCCGCTCCTTTACCGCATGCGTTGGGGACACTACATCACCACATTAGGTGGCAATCCGCTGGCGCTGCGCCGCTGCGGGGTACGCACCGGCTTCTGGCGGGTCAGCACCTTTGCGGTCATGGGCTTTCTGGCGGCGTTGGCAGGCATCATTATCTCCGCCCGCCTCAATTCTGCCGAGCCGAATGCCGGTCTTAATATGGAAATGGACGCCATCACGGCGGTCATCATGGGTGGTACGCCGCTGCACGGCGGCAGCGCGGCGCTTGCCGGTACGGCGGTGGCGGTGCTGCTGCTGGGCGAGATCCGCAACGGGCTGACGCTGATGAGCGTTTCCTCACAGTATCAGCAGTTCATCACCGGCGCCATTCTGCTGTGCGCCGTCATTACGGCGGAGCTGCGGGAACGCCGCCGCAAACTACACTAAGGTTTATAAGAGAGTCTCTCTCTTGTAGATAAAAACAGATCCAACGGAGGAAAAAAGAAAATGAAGAAGTTAGTAGCTCTGCTGCTGGCGGCAATGATGCTGTTGGCACTGGTCGCCTGCGGCAACGATCCGCAGCCCACCCCCGATCCCGAACCCACCCCCGACCCCGCTGCGGATACCACCGTGGTAGACGAGCTGTACGCGGCCTTCGATGCCGCGATGGCGGAGCAGCTGGGCGAGACCCCCGCTCCCAACGGCGAGAAGATCGGCGCGGTCATCATCTCCATGTCCAATCAGTTCTGGGCTAACATGAAGACCTGCTACGAGGCAGCCGCCGAAAAGCTGGGCGTTTCCATTGATGTCCAGACCGGCACCACCGAGGGCGATACCCAGAGCCAGCTCGAGGTTCTGATGACCATGGCTGATATGGATTACGATGTCATCATCGTTTCTCCCATCGATGGCACCGACCTTATCCCCGGCATTGTGAAGTGCAACGAAAAGGGCATCAAGGTCATCAACCTGGGACCCGGTGTTGATACCGCCGCGCTGGCGGAAGCCGGCGGTCATCTGGACGGCAAGATCACCGTTCAGTTCAGCGATCAGGGCAAGATCGTCGCCAATGATATGATCTCCCGTCTGCCGGAGGGCGGCGAAGTCGCCATTCTGCAGGGCATTGCCGGTGCCGGTCAGTCCGAGGGTCGTACCGCGGGCGCTACCGCTGTGTTCGAGGCTGCCGAGAACATCGATCTCGTTGCTTCCGTTCCCTGCGACTGGGACGCGACCAAGGCTTATGATACCACCAAGGATATCCTCACCGCGCACCCCGACCTCAAGGGCATCTTTGCCTGCAATGATGTTATGGCGCTCGCCGCTGTGGAGGCACTGACCGCAGAGGGGCGCACTGATGTACTGGTTTACGGCGTTGACTTCACCGCCGATGCCCGCGAAGCGCTGAAGGCCGGCACCCTGACCGGTACCATGTCCTATTCCAGCGTCAAGTACACCGAGGCTGCGCTGAAGCTCGCTGTCGCCATCGCGCAGGGCAAGGAGTATGCTGAGCCCATCTACCTGCCCCTGACCCTTGCCACCAAGGAGAATGTGGCGGAGCTGGACAACTGGGCGTAAACCGTATAGAATAATGGGCAGGTCATGCCCGTAAAAAGGCAGCCTGCTTCCCGTTTACGGCGGGGCAGGCTGTTCCCGTTTTATTTATCGCAAAGGGGGAAAGCATATGAAATATCTGACCGAAACGGCGCTTCTGACACACGGACTGCGCTCCGTCACCAATGAGGAAATGGCAAAAAGCTGGCACTGCCCCGGGGCGGTGCTGGCGTGGGTCGACCGCGGCGAGCTGCGGCTGGGTCACATGGAGGATTACCTGCCCTTCCGGGAGCGGGCGGCGGAGGTCTGCCGCATCGACTGCGAAACGCTGGAGGACGCCCTGAAAAACGGCGTCAGCGGCGCTTTGACGGCAAGCGGCACCATGGCAGTCTGCCGCAAGCTGGGGGTCCCGCTGGCGATCACCTGCGGCATGGGCGGCATCGGAGACCTGCGCGGCGAGG
>JBNMIL010000052.1:0-12250 GCA_050873265.1 Angelakisella sp.
GCGGCTCCGCCGCGGTGCCAGCCCCTTTTGCGCTTTCTGCCGCTATTATACACCATTTCCCCCTGCCGCGCCAAGCCCCGACCCGCTTTTTCCTTGACAAAATCACCAAACCGACGCCACCGATTATGACACATTCACAAAAAGTGTGTCGGAAAAGCAGGCTTTCATTTACAAGCCCTTGTTCCGGTGCTACAATGGGCTTAGCTGCTGGAATCGTTTCCGACAGCAAAATCAATATTCCGATCCCTCCGGTCACTCCACTTGATGACCGACGGGGACGAACCAAAGGAGGATCACCCACCCGAGCGCTCTCGGTGCGGCAGTGTGGAGACCTGCCGTAAGGCACGGGGAATTTTGCTTTCCCCGCTGCGAGACCGGCTTTGCAGAGGCAGACCGGTTAGAAGCGATAGTAATGGCTGAAGTCGTACTGAAAAACATTAAGAAAGTGTACCCCGCGGTAGCCGAAAAGAAGAAAAAGAAGAAAGGCGAACCGGAAAAGGAGAAAAAGAACAACCTGCTGGTGACCGAGGAAGGCGTGCTTGCCGTACAGGACTTTAACCTCGATATCAAGGATAACGAGTTTATTGTGCTGGTTGGTCCCTCCGGCTGCGGTAAATCCACCACCCTGCGCATGATAGCGGGTCTGGAGGAGATCTCCGGCGGCGAGCTGTATATCGACGGCAAGCTGATGAACGACATTCCTCCCAAGGACAGGGACATCGCCATGGTATTCCAGAACTATGCCCTGTACCCCCACATGACTGTTTACGAGAACATGGCGTTCGGCTTAAAGCTGCGCCATGTAGACCCCAAGGAGATCGACCGCAAGGTAAAGGAAGCCGCCGAGATCCTGGATATCACCCAGTACCTTGACCGCAAGCCCAAGGCGCTTTCCGGCGGTCAGCGCCAGCGTGTCGCCATCGGTCGCGCCATTGTGCGCAGCCCCAAGGTCTTCCTGATGGACGAGCCGCTTTCCAACCTTGATGCCAAGCTGCGCAACCAGATGCGCGCCGAGATCATCAAGCTGCGCCAGCGCATTGATACCACTTTCATCTATGTTACCCACGACCAGACCGAGGCAATGACCCTCGGCGACCGCATCGTGATCATGAAGGACGGTGTGATCCAGCAGGTGGGCACCCCGCAGGAGGTCTTTGACCACCCCGCCAACCTGTTTGTCGCCGGCTTTATCGGCATGCCCCGCATGAACACCTTTGACGCCGAGCTGCAGCGTGACCCCGACGGCAAGTACGCCGTCCAGCTGGAGAACGCCCATGTTGTCCTCAGCGATGAAAAGCAGGCGCGCCTTGCCGAAAAGAATGTCCAGCCCGGACGCATCGTTCTGGGTGTCCGCCCCGAGCATATCATGCTGGCGGGCGAGGGCGAGCAGATGATCCACGGCACCGTGGACGTCAGCGAAATGATGGGCAGCGCCGTTCACCTGCACCTGCAGGCGTGCGGCAGAGATACCATTATCATCGTGCAGACCATGAGCATGCAGGGCGCCACCAATTCGAGCTTCGGCATCGGTCAGCATATCGCCTTTACCTTCGGCGGCAATGTGGTGCATGTGTTTGACCCCGAAACGGGCAAGAACCTCGAATTCTGATCCGCTTTTACCGAACAGAAAAGACCCCCGCCTTTCTTTGGCAGGGGTCTTTATCGTTATCTTGTTGCGGCGATCATTCGACGATATCAATGCTGTCAATGGTCACATCATGCAGGGGACGGTCGCCGCGGGCAGTACGGACATTGGCAATGTCGTCCACGACCTTCATGCCGTCGATGACCTGCCCGAATACCGTATGGGCAAAATCCAGATGGAAGGTGCCGCCTACCTCGGCGTACTTTTTGGCGATCTCCTCGGCATAGGGCTTTACCTCATCGGGCAGACCCTGCGACTGGTAATCGTTCAGCTTGGTATTTACCTCATCGATGTACGCCTGGATCTTGGGCGCGTCCTCCAGCGCCTCCTGCATCTCCTGCACATGGCGCTTGGCGTCATTCAGCAGCTCGTAGCAGGCGACCTGAACGGCAAGCGCTTCGATATCCTTGGTGGGTGCATGGCTGTTCTGTACGATGAAGAACTGGCTGCCGTTGGTGTTGGGACCGGCATTCGCCATGCTGAGCGCGCCGCGGAAGTTGTGCAGCTCCCGGCTGCACTCGTCCTCGAACTTCGCGCCGTAGATGCTTTCGCCGCCCGCGCCGGTGCCGGTGGGGTCGCCGCCCTGGATCATGAAATCTTTGATGACACGGTGGAAGATGAGCCCGTTGTAGTAGCCCTTCTTCGCCAGCGTTACAAAGTTTTCTACCGTCTTGGGGGCAACCTCGGGGTAAAGCTGAATGGTGATATCGCCCATGTTGGTGTGCATAACGGCACGGGGACCGCTGCACTCGGTAAACTGCTTCAGAACCATAATTTGTTGTTTTCCTTTCTTTTTACGGGTCTCCCGCAGCCGGTGGGCAGCGCCCGCAGGGCGCTCCGGCGCAGCCGGAGCCGGCGGTCGCAGACCGCCGAAGCCGCCGGAAGGCGGCTTGCCCTGCGGGCGCCCGCCCACGGCGGGGAGGGGACAAGCCCGTTTCTTTGCCCCATTATACCGCATTTGCCCGCCGGAATACAAGTAGCGGTTGACTTTGCGCCCGTTTTCGCATAATATAGGGGTAGAGAAATCCAAAGGAGGATACCACAATGGAAAATGAAAACTGGGGCGAGGATATTCTGACCCTGATGGACGAGGACGGCGTAGAAAGCGAGTACAAGATCGTTGCCTGTGCCGAGGTAGACGGCGTGGAATACATGGCGCTGGAGCCGATCAACGAGGACCCCGAGGAGGCGCTGATGGAGGCTGCCGAGCTGGTGTTCCTGAAGGTCAGCGAGGAGCTGGACGAGGACGGCGAGGCGTACCTGGATACCATTCAGGACGAGGAGGAATTCGAGCGCGTTGCCGAAATTTTCCGCGATAAGCTCAGCGAGGAATACGATTTTCTGGAGGACGACGAGGAAGAATAAAGCCGTTCCCCGCATATAACTGAATAAAGCTGATAAAACAAAGCCGGAACCGCCGATATGCCGACCCTTGAGCCGGCAGCCGGTGTCACCCTGCTGTGTGCGTCAGCGCCGTATGATATGATCCAACACTTTTTATTCGGGAGCCGGTACTCCGCCGCCGGATTGCAGACCTCCCATCGCAAGATGGAAGAAGGGAGCGTGAACGCGCGGGAGGCTACCCACCTTGTCGCATAAGACGGGGTTTTATTCGCGGCGCAACGGCATGGCGGGGCTTTTTGCTGTTTTGCCCGTTTTTCCGCCGCCCATATACAAGGCGGGCGCCCCTCCGCTCGCGGTCGTGCTGACCCTGACGGGCAGCCCTCCCCGCTGCGGCGCGCCCGCCTTTCCCTCACGGTATTTCACCACCCTCCCGCCCCTCGTTTTTTCTTTGCTCTCCCCCGGTGGGGAGGGCATTTTCTTTGGGATAAATCCAGGTCGGCAGGGTAACATTATTCATGGCATGACAAAGCAGGAAATGCATGTAATATGCTGGAAAATTGCGGGGGAGGGGTGAAATGTCACATTATCGGCGTGAAATGCGGGTAACCTCCGATGGTTTTGTAAATTATTTCCTGTACATCTCTATTGAAAGGTCCTATAATTTATACAGACGGGAGACATTTCTATGTAGTCGGTCTACATATACTGATCCGTGTTTCCTGTTAGGAACCTGAATAAAGCACGAAAATCTATTCTGGAGGTAGAGCGATATGATGCTTTTTGGTGAACGCGAGGACGATTTTCCGGAGATCGACCTACTGGAAAACAACAAGAAGAAAACAGAGGACATGAGCAAGTTTGAGACCATTATCGGCACCCGCAACTCCGTGACCGGTAATATCGAGGGTGCTTCCCCCATCTGCATCAACGGCAAGCTCATCGGCAACATCAATTCCACCAGCTATGTATATATCAGCAAGACCGGCTCGGTGGAGGGCGATGTGACCGCTGACCATCTGGTGCTGCTGGGCAACATCACCGGCGATAATGTCCATGTCGGCAAGCTGGTGGTTACTGCTACCGGCGTCATCAATGGTGATGTAGAGGTTGCCAAACTGACCGTGGAGGAGGGCGGCGTCCTGAACGGACAGACCACCGTGACCGGCAGCTACACCCCTGCCGAGGACGAGGATTGATCCTCAACCCAAAAAACAAGCTCACAGTCTGCTCCCCGCTTTTCCCCGCGGGGAGTTTTGCTATGTGCGGATAAAGCATAAAACTTCACATTGCCCCTTTAGGGCATAAAAAAGATCCCCCGCCTTGCGGCAGGGGATCTTGCTTTTTTCTTACTTGATGGTCAGCAGGTCAGCCACTTCCTTGCGCTTGGGGGCAGCGGGCTCCTCGGCGGGATAGCCCAGCGGCATCAGGCAGGCAACGCCCATGCCCTCCGGCAGCTCCAGCAGCTCAGCCAGCTTCTTTTCTTCAAAGATCCCCAGCACCACACAGCCCAGTCCCAGCTCATGCGCCGCCAGCCCGAAGGTCGCCGCCGCAACACCGCAGTCAAAGTTCTGCCAGCGGTCGCCCTTGCTGGTGGTAAAGCTGCCGTCACGCTCATAGCCGCAGCGCTTTTCCACATAGGTCATCACCATCAGCACCGGCGCGCCGTTGATGATCTCCTCATTCCACGGAATGCAGGCTTCCTTGGCGATGCGCGCTTTCAGCGCTTCGTCCTCTACCGCCACATAACGGGCGATTTGGGTGTTCTTCCAGCTCGGCGCCCAACGCGCCAGCTCCACCAGCTCCTCCAGTACCTCATGGGGCACCTTCTGCTCGGTGAATTTCCGCACACTGCGGCGGGATTTGATGCAATCAACAGTATTCATGGTGACAACTCCTTTCGGCTTCAGTTTTCTGTCTTTGATGTATCGGTTTCTCCGGCAGCTTTGCCGGAGGCTTCCTTACTTTTGTTTTCCCACTCCTGCTTTACCTTCTCCATGTTCTCCCAGTAGGGGTGCAGCTCGCTGTAATCGGGCTGCTCATTGGCGTCGCCGTCATCACCGATGGCGGTGCTGGCGTTGCAGCTGATGAGATACACGGTGGAAAGCGCCACGCCGGCAACGGACTGCCAGCACAGCCCTATCTTCCACAGGGCGACCAGCGAGGCGGCAAGCGCCAGAAAATCGAGCAGCGGCACCAAGGAGCGGGGCTTGCCCAGCAAGCCGAACAGCCCGCCCCCCAAAAACAGCACGCCGCCGGCGATGGCGGTAATGCATCCCAGCAGGTTTTCGGTCAGACTCATCTGCCACCACAGCCACACCGCGCCGCACACCATGCAAAGGATACAGACGGGCTTAAAGAATTTGACCCAGTCGATGCGGTTTTCTCTCATATCAGTCGCCCCTCTCTCGTATCAGCAGCCGGATAGGGGTGCCGGTCAGGTCATAGGTCTCACGGATCTGGTTTTCAAGATACCGCTGGTAGCTGAAATGGAACAGCTCGGCGCTGTTGCAGAAGCAGACGAAGGTGGGCGGCTGGGTGCTTGCCTGCGTCATGTAGTAGATTTTCAGCCGCTTGCCCTTATCGCTGGGCGGCTGCACCCGTGCCGTGGCATAGCTCAGCAGGTCGTTCAGGCGTCCGGTGGGGATCCGCAGCTTGGAATTCGCCGCCACCTCATTGATGAGGGGGAACATCTTATCCACGCGCTGACCGGTCTTGGCGCTGATGAAAAGGAACGGCACATAGCTCATAAAGCTGAAATCCACCTTGAGCTTATCGGTGTATTCCTTCATGGTCTTATCGTCCTTTTCCACGGCGTCCCATTTATTGACGCAGACAATGCACGCCTTGCCCTGCTCGTGGGCATAACCGGCGATCTTGCTGTCCTGCTCGGAGAAGCCCTCCACCGCGTCGATAAGAATGATCGCCACATCGCAGCGGTCTACCGCCATATAGCTGCGCAGCACGCTGTACCGCTCGATGGCGTCCTCCACCTTTGCCTTGCGGCGGATCCCGGCGGTATCGATGAAGATGTACTTGCCGTACTCGTTTTCAATGGCGGTATCGGTGGCGTCGCGGGTGGTGCCGGCTATATCGCTGACAATGACCCGTTCCTCCCCGGCAAGGTAGTTGATGAGGGAGCTTTTGCCCACATTGGGCTTGCCGATGACGGCGACCTTGGTGTATTCCTCGGGGTATTCGGTGCGGTTTTCCCAGTCTATCTCGGCAATGCAGGCGTCCAGCAGGTCGCCGGTGCCGTGCCCGTGGACAGAGGAAACGGGGTAGGGGTCGCCTAAGCCAAGGTTATAGAATTCGTAAAAATCGGGGGGAACATCGCCCAGCGCGTCGCACTTGTTGACGCACAGCACCACCGGCTTGCCGCACTTCTGCAGCATATGGGCAATGTCGGCATCGTTGGCGGTCACGCCGCTTTTCAGGTCTACCACAAAGATGATAACATCGGCAGCGTCAATGGCGATCTGCGCCTGCATGCGCATTTTGGAGAGCATCAGGTCATCGGCTTTCGGCTCGATGCCGCCGGTATCCACCAGCATAAATTCCCGTCCGCACCATTCGCCGGCGGCGTAGATGCGGTCACGGGTCACACCGGGGGTGTCCTCCACAATGGAGAGCCGCTGACCGGTGAGCTTATTAAACAGGGTGGATTTACCGACATTCGGACGCCCCACAATGGCAATAAGCGGTCTGGACATATCCAGTCACTTCCTTTCGGGTGGATTGAGCAGAGAAAAGTGGAGTTTTCGGTCAAGCCTTTTGCAAAAGGCTTGCAGTTTCCAAAGACGGCGTCTTTGGTCGCTCTCCGCAGAGAGCGAAATGCTTTTTCCGGAGGGCGCTCCGAAAGGGGTTGAATTGTTGGGACGATCCGGTGGATCGTTCCGGCAAGAGGGGGAACCCTGCAAGAGAGGGTTCCCCCTTGCCAGGGTTTTCTGCAAAGTTATCTTCCGCTGAGTAAGCGGAAATTGCCTGTGCTGTTGACCGAAAACTTTTACATTACTTCCGGTGCGGTGATCTTCAAGAGGGAGAGAACATTCTCCAGCACGGTCGCCGTGGCGCGGCACAGGGCGGCACGCGCGGCGGAAAGGGCGGCGTCCTCGCCCTTGACACGGCAGTTCTGGTAGAACTTGTGGTACAGCGCCGCCACCTCCATGGCATAGCGGGTCATGCGGGCAGGGTCATAATATTTCGCCGCCGCTACGATCTCATCGGGCAGCTGCCCCAGCTTGCGGCACAGCTCCCGCTCCTCCGGCGTCACCAAAAGGGTCAGGTCGGCATTCTTAATGCCCTCCTCGGTCAGCCCCTCCGCCAGCACCAGCTTGAGCACCGAGCAGATGCGGGCATGGGCGTACTGCACATAGTAAACGGGATTATCGCTGCTTTGCTGAACCGCTAAGTCCAAATCAAAGTCAAAGGTCGCGTTCGGCTCCCGCATGTTGAAGAAGAACCGCGCGGCATCGATGGGTACATCGTCCAGCAGGTCAGTCAGCGTTACGGCTCTGCCGCTCCGCTTGCTCATGCGGTAGGGCTGCCCGTCCTTCATCAGGCGCACCAGCTGCATCAGTACGATATCCAGCCGGTCGCCGTCCAGACCAACCGCGTCCATGGCGCCTTTCAGGCGCGCCACATGACCGTGGTGGTCGGCACCCCAGATATTGATGACGCGATGGAACCCGCGCTCGGCAAATTTGTTGTAGTGGTAGGCAATATCGGCGGCAAAGTAGGTGGGCACGCCGTTGGCACGCACCAGCACATCGTCCTTCAGCTCGGCAATCTCCGCCTCGGTAAGCGGCTTGCCGGCTTTTTCCGCTTTTTCGGTCATCATCTTGATGTTATTGTACCACAGGGCGCCCTCTTTTTCGTAAGCCCAGCCGTTCTCGCGCAGCTTTTCGCAGATCGCAGCGACCTTACCCTGCTCATGCAGCACACTTTCCCGGAACCACACATCGTAGTGGATCCGGTACCGCCCCAGATCCCGCTCCAGCGCGGCGATATTCAGCGGCAGGGCATAGCCCACCAGCGCGGCGCGGCGCTCCTCCTCGGAGGTGTTCACATAGCGGTCGCCGTACAGCTCGGCAAACGCCTTGGCGTGGTCGATGATATCCATGCCCTGATAGCAGTCCTCGGGCAGGGGGTGCTTTTCCTCCCCCTCAAAGAGCTGGAGATAGCGTACCGAAAGGGAAGCGCCGAATTTGTTGATCTGGTTGCCGGCGTCGTTGACATAGAACTCACGGGTCACATCATGACCGCTCCATTCCAGCGCCGCGGCAAGGCAGTCGCCGATGGCGCCGCCGCGGGCATTGCCCATGTGCATGGGACCGGTGGGATTGGCGGAAACAAACTCCACCATCACCTTTTCGTTTTTGCCGTAGTCGCTGCGTCCGTAGCGCTCGCCCTTCTCCAGCGCCTCCGCCGCCAAGGATCCGAACCACTCCTGCTTCATGTAAAAATTGATAAAGCCCGGACCGGCAATTTCGCAGCGCTCCACCGGCAGGGTGCCAAAGTCAAAGTGCGCGGTCAGCGCGGCGGCAATTTTTTGCGGAGCGGCACGCATGGCACGGGCGTTTGCCATGGCGGCATTGGTGGAAAAATCGCCGTTTTTGGGGTCGGCAGGGATCTCCACCACATAGGGGGCAGGCTCCGCCGCAGGCAGCAGCCCTTCGGCGGCGGCAGCGGCGGTAAAGGCGGCGCGAACCACACGGGAAAGCCCCTGACGGGTCTCATCAAAGCGGGAAATCATAGTTGTAATTCTCCTTACTGTATAATAAAGCTAAATAAATACAAGATGGAATTTTAGCGGGAGGCGGTGCAGGCGCCCGCAGGGCAAGCCGCCTGCGGCGGCTTCGGCGGTCTGCGACCGCCGGTTCCGGCACAGCCGGAACGCCATGCGGGCGCATTTACCCGGTTCTGCACAAACCAAAGCGGGGGAGCAGATCACCTGCCGTCCCTCACCGTTGGATCACCGTGACATAAACATCATTTTCACTCACCAGCGTGGTGTTCACGTCCAGCGAGTAGTGGAATTCCAGTGTGCCGCCCGCCTCGGTCAGCTCCGCCAATATGTGGCTGCCGCTGACCCCTAAAATAATGGTGCCGCAGCCGGTATCGTAGGTGCACTGGTGGCGTTTGCCCTCCTCCACGATCAGCTGGGAGTGGACTTCGCCGGTGCGCAGCAGAATGACCTGACCCTTTTCGGGGTCGTACCGCAGCGAGGTGTGGCAGCCGCCGTAGCCGGTGGCGTCGCTTTCCTCATAGCGGATCAGCCAGCGACCGCCGTGGGCGGAAAAACGCCCGCCGGTCACCAGCTCCACCACATCTTCGTCGCCCTCCACCCGCTGTATGCCGCGGACGGTGACGGTGCAGTTTTCCTGTTCGGTGTTCACGGGGCGTTCCCTCCTTTCGCGGCGGTAAAATTAAAATACAATAAACGGCTCGTCCCTTTCCACCAAACCGCGCGGCGCAGTGGAAAAAGTCAGGGCGGAGTATTCAGAAGGAAGGCTTGGTCAACTCCTCCGGCGGCAGCAGCCGCGGGGCAAAGTCCTCGCCCAAAAGACGGCAGGCGGTCAGCCGCGCCGCCTCCGGCGGCAGAGCGGTAAAGCAGTAGGTCTCGGCGGCAGGGGGCTTGTCCTCCGCCAGCAGTCCCGCCGCGGAAAGCGCTTCGGCGGCGGCTTTGGCGGCTTCGGCGGCGCAGTCGATGAGGGTGACACCCTCTCCCAGCACCTTGGCAAAGGCGGCGGCGGCAAGGGGATAATGGGTGCAGCCCAGCACCACGGTATCCACGCCATTCTGTAAAAAGGGCTGGCAATATTCCACTACGGCTTCGGCAAGCGCCGGGGCCTCGGGGGTCATGCCGCTTTCCACCATCGGCGCCAGCTTGGGGCAGGGGACAGCGGTAACAGCCGTACCGGTCTGTTTTTCTATCTCGGCGGCAAAGCGACCGCTGCGTACCGTGGCGGCAGTCGCCGCCAATCCTACCTTGCCGTTGCGGGTGGCGCGGGCAGCGGCAGCGGCGGCAGCCGTCACCACATCAAAGCAGGGGACAGGCAGGCGGCGCAGCGTTTCACCGGCATTGCAGCTGATGGTGCCGCAGGCGGCAATGAGCGCCTTGACATTCTGCCGCAGCAGCCAGCCGGTCAGCTCGCCGGTAAAGCGGTCGATCTCTCCGGCGCCGCGGCTGCCGTAGGGCATACGGGCGGTGTCGCCCAGATATAGGATCGGCTCCGACGGCAGCAGACGCCGCAGGGTGCGCACGGCGGAAAGCCCGCCGATGCCGGAATCAAAGATCCCGATGGGTCGGTTATCCATGGGCAGCGTCTCCTTTCCTCGTCAGAAATCAGTATGGGTCGGAATAAGGGCAAAGATCCCCGCGGCGGGCGGCATTTTATCGGCGGCGAAGCCGCGCCGCTCGCTGTCGGGTCGCCCCGTCGGTGCCGGTGCGACCCTCCCCCGCTTGGCGGCTTCGCCGCCTGTTTTACCTGCTTTCCGGCAGTCTCAGCGCGGCTCCAGCGCCAGCTCGATGAGCCGGTCGAGAAGCTGAGGGTAGGTATAGCCGCTTGCCATAAACAGCTTGGGGAACATGCTGATATTGGTAAAGCCCGGCAGGGTGTTGATCTCATTTAGGCGAATGGTGCCATCCGGCAGGGCAAAGAAATCCACGCGGGAAAGTCCACGGCAATCCAGGGCACGGTAAGCCGTTACCGCCGTGCGGCGGATCAGCTCGGTCTGTGCTTCCGGAATACGGGCAGGGATAAAAAGCTGGGTGGAGCCATCGAGGTATTTGCCCTCGTAGTCGTACAGCTCCCGCACCGGTACGATCTCCCCGATCACATCGCTTGCCACGGCGTTGTGGTGGTTGCCCATCACGGCACATTCCACCTCGGCGCCGTTGATGGCTTCCTCGATGAGAACCTTGCAGTCATAGCGCAGCGCCGTTTCCATGGCGGCTTTCAGCTCGGCGGCATCGGCGGCACGGCTTACCCCGACAGAGGAGCCGAGATTGACCGGCTTGACAAAAACGGGGAAGCCCAGCTCCTTTCCGACCCGCTCGGCAAGCTCCGCTTCGGTGGGGACTTCGCCCCGATAAACGGTAAAGCCCTTTGCGGTGGGGATACCGGCTTCGGCAAACAGCCGCTTGGCGATATCCTTATCCATGCAGTTGGCGCTGCCGGTGACGCCGCAGCCCACATAGGGCAGCTTTGCCAGCTCCAGCAGTCCCTGCACGGTGCCGTCCTCGCCGTTCATGCCATGCAGCACGGGGAACACCACATCGACCCGTACCGGCAGCCAGCCCTCGGCGCTCTGCACCAGCAGACCGTGGTGCGCCGGCACCGGAGAAAGCAGGCAAGGGGTCAGCGCGTCGCTCTGCTCCCAGCGCCCGTCGGTGATGAGGGAGACCTCGCCGGAATAGAGGAACCATTCCCCGCGGCGGGTAATACCGACCGGCAGGATATCGTATTTTTCTTTATCCAGCTCCCGCAGCACGGAGGTAACGGAAAGCTGGGATACATCGTGTTCGGTAGAAGCGCCGCCGAACAGCACGGCAACGGTCAATTTTCGGCTTGACATCAGGCAAAAACCCCTTTCCAGAACTGCGGAATAATACAGCTTATCATACCACATTTTTATGCGCGGTGCAACTGATATATCTCCGATATCTCCGGTTCCTGCGGGTACGCGTGCGTGCGTGTGAGAAGTATTCTGTTTTCAAGGTGCGGTTGAGTAAGCCCCCAATTTCTCGATGGGGCTCTGGTTGGCGGCTGACCCCTGTTTCTTGTCGGGGGTCGGACGCAGGATTTGATTATTTACCGGTAAAGAGAAGTCCTCTCACTAATACGGACGAAACGAGGGAAATTTGCAGTAAAAGTGTTGAATTCGCACAAACTTTCATAAAAAGTTTACGGATTTGGGAAATAGCGGAAGAAATGAGGGCGTTTTGGACTTGGTTTGTGGGCGCCTGACGGAGGTGCAAGGTTTTTAATTACAGCTTGGTCTGTATCTCCGCCTACCGGCGGGGTGGTACTTTTGACCCGCCAAAAGTACCCAAAAGCGTTTTAGGGCTGCTGCCCTAAAGACCCGCATCGCTTGGCTGCGCTGGATACGAATGTTGTTTTTCTGCTGATGCAGAAAAACAAATCCGTACGGCGCGCAGATGCGCTCCAAAGGTAGCTGCTGGCGCATCTGCCCCCACTCCCCTACCCCCTCCCCCGCTTCGGGGGAGGGGATTTCTGTCCCACCTACTGCTTGTTGTAC
>JBNMIL010000053.1:0-12182 GCA_050873265.1 Angelakisella sp.
ATAGAATACGGTATTTGCGTTTCATAGGAAATGTTCCTCCTTTCGGTTGATGCCCCTATCTTAAAACCGCTTGCTAAAGAAAAGTTAAAGGAAAAAAGTTTTTTCCTTTAGGCAGGCTTTAGGCGGCAGCTTTAAGATAAAGCCATCAAATCCGAAAGGGGTGTCCGATATGGCAAACACCACACAGTTCTGCTTCCAGCGTATAGAAAAGAAATACTTTATTTCTCCCGCGCAGATGGAAGCCCTGCTGGACGAGATGCGCCGGTACATGACCGCCGACCGTTACGGCGAATACGCCATCGGCAACATCTACTGCGATACCGAGAATTACCGGCTGATCCGTGCCTCGCTGGAAAAGCCCGCCTATAAAGAAAAGCTGCGGCTGCGCAGCTACGGCGTACCCACAGCAGAGGATAAGATCTTTGTGGAGCTGAAAAAGAAGTGCGGCGGCATTGTGTATAAACGCCGTGTTACCGCTCCTCTGCCGCAGGCGGAGCATTTCCTCCGCACCGATACCGCCCCCGCCGAGTGGGGACAGATCGGGCAGGAGCTGCAATGGTTCCAGCGGTTCTATGAGACCGTTCCGTGCATGTTCATCGGGTACGACCGTACCGCGTGGGCAGGCATCGGGGAGCCGGAGCTGCGGATCACCTTTGACCGCAATATCCGCTGGCGCACCGACCGTCTGACGCTGGACGCGGGCAATGACGGTAAGCCCCTCTTGCCGGAGGATCAGATCCTGATGGAGGTCAAGATCCCGGGCGCCTGCCCGCTGTGGCTCTGCCGGACGCTCTCCGCCCTTGATATTTATCCTACCTCGTTTTCCAAATACGGCGCCTGCTACAAGGCAATGTGCGAGGAAACGGGAACCCCGATCCTGACAAACTATTCTAAGGAGGCGCATCGCTGTGCTTAACTCTATTTTAGGAACCGAGATTACCCTTACTTCTTTCCTCATCTGCACCGGAGTATCGCTGCTGCTGGGAATCGGCATTGCGCTGGTGGCGGGCTACCGCAACCGCAGTACCCAAAGCCTTGCCATTACGCTGGCGATCCTGCCGGCGGTGGTGCAGGCGGTCATCATGCTGGTCAACGGCAGCATCGGTGCGGGGATCGCCGTCGCCGGCGCATTCAGCCTGGTGCGCTTCCGTTCCGCGCCCGGCTCCGCCCGAGAGATTGCCGCGATCTTCCTTGCCATGGCGATCGGGCTTGCCACCGGCATGGGCTATGTTGTACTTGCCGTGCTGCTGTTTGTCATTCTGGCAGGCGTTATGCTGGCGCTTACCGCGCTGCGCTTCGGGCAGCGGGGCGATGACGCCCGTGTCCTCAAGATCACCATTCCGGAGGATCTGGACTACGACGGACTGTTTGATGACCTGTTCGAGCGCTACACCACCGCCCATACGCTGGAAAAAGTGAAAACCACCAACATGGGCACCCTGTACGAGCTGCGCTACCGCATCAACCTGCGACAGGAGCCGGTGCCTAAGGCGTTTATAGATGAGCTGCGCTGCCGCAACGGCAACCTGAACATCACCTGCTGCCGTGAGGAGACCCACGAAAGCCTGTAAAAAGCAGAAAGCCCCCTATCCGCGTTGGATAGGGGGTACTTGTTTGTCCGGTCAATTCGGCTCCCTCATGCGGTAGCCGACACCGATCTCGGTAAGGATATACTGCGGCTCGGCGGGGTTCTGCTCCAGCTTGCGGCGGATATTCGCCATGTTGACGCGCAGCAGCTGGCTGTTGCCGCCCGCGGCGTCGCCCCACATTGCCTCGCTGATGCGGTCATAGGTCAGCACCTTGCCCGCGCTGCGGCTTAAAAGCTCTACCAGCCGGTATTCGTTGGCGGTCAGGTGTACCGGCTGCCCTGCCAGCGTCACCAAATGTTTATCGTAGTCGATGGTCAGATCGCCGGTGGTAAAGGCTGATGTATTGGCGGCGGGACCGGCACGGCGCAGCGCCGCACGGATACGCGCCAGCAGCTCCGGAGAACCAAACGGCTTGGTGATATAGTCATCGGCGCCGCTGTCCAGCGCGGCGACCTTTTCGCTTTCCTCGGTGCGGGCGGAGACTACAATGACCGGCAGGGCATACCGCTGCCGCAGCTCCCGCAGCAGCGCCAGTCCATCGGCATCGGGCAATCCCAGATCCAGCAGCATGGCGCTGAATTCCGCTCTGCCCAGCGCCGAGCGTGCCTGTGCCGCACAGGTAGCGACCTCTACGGTGTAGCCGTCGCCCTCCAGCACCGTCTTCATAAAGTTACTGATGGAAAACTCGTCCTCTACGATCAGGATTTTATTCATTGCCTTTGTCCTCCTCTATCGGCAGCATGATGCAGAAACAGGCGCCTCCCTGCGGACGGTTGGCGGCGGTGATCTCGCCGCCGTGTGCATTTACAATGGTGCGGCATACCGTCAGCCCGATGCCCATATTGCGGCGGTCGCTGCCGGTCTGCTCAGAACGGGTACGCATCCCGTCAAATACATTTTCCAGCCGGTGGCTGTCCAGCCCCACGCCGTTATCCTCCACCCGTATCTCCGCCTTATCTCCGCGGCGGCGGGCAGTCAACAGGATATCGGTCACATTCTCCCCGTGCAGGGCGGCATTTTCCAGCAGGTTCAGCAGCACCTGCTCCATCAGGGTGGCGTCCATCGGCGCCATCAGCAGCTCCTCCGGTGCCGTCACCTTTACGGAAAAATCGGGGTAGCGGCGGCGGAATTTGGCGGCCGCTCCCGCCATGATCTCCTCCACCGCCTCCGGCTGGGTGATGAGCCTTGTTTCGCCGTCCCCGTTCAGCCGTGTGATGGTCAGCAGGTTTTCCACCATGTGGATCAGCCAGTCCGCTTCTTCCTCGGCACTTCGCAGCAGCTCCCGCTGCTTTTCGGGCGGCAGTATTTCCTGCTGCTCCAGCACCGTATTGATGGCGCCGGAGATCGCCGTCAGCGGGGTGCGCAGGTCATGGCTGACCGCGCGCAGCAGGTTGCCGCGGGTGCGCTCCTTTTCGTTTTCCGCCCTCAGGCGCTGCTGGTCGCGGCTGCGAACCGTCATGGTGCCGGTCAAAATGCCTACCACAAACAGCGTGACAAAGGTGATGGGGTACCCGGGACCCGAAAAGCTCAGCTTGGAAAACGGCTCGGTAAAAAAGTAATTGACCACAAAGACCGAAAGCAGCGAACCCAAAAGGCTCCACAGGTAGCCATCGGTAAAAAAGCCGGTAAGGAATACCGCCAGCACAAAGATGACCGGCGCGGTATCCTCGGCATAGCCCAGCCTGCCAAGATACAGACAGATGAGCAGGGCGCAAAGATGCAGCAGCAGCATGGTAATGGCGTCCTGCTCCCACTTGGTATAGGTCTCATCCCGCTCAATGGGCGGCATAGGGGCTTCCCTCCCTTTTTCCCTCTTTGGCATAATCATACCATTTTACGGCGATTTTGCAAAGTCCCCATGGAATAAAAATCCCCCACGGGCGAAAACCCATGGGGGAAATATGCTGTTATTTGCCGAGATACGCCTCGCGGATCACCGGATTTTCCAGAAGCTCGCGTCCCGCGCCCTCCAGAATGATCTCGCCGGTCTCCATAACATAACCCTTATCGGCGGTGTGCAGCGCCATGTTGGCGTTCTGCTCGATAAGCAGAATGGTCACACCCTGCTTGTTGATCTCCCGAATGATCTGGAAGATATCCCGCACGATGAGCGGCGCCAGACCCAGCGAGGGTTCGTCCATCATCATCAGCTTGGGGCGGCTCATCAGCGCGCGGGCGACCGCCAGCATCTGCTGTTCGCCGCCGGAAAGCGTACCGGCAAGCTGCCAGTGGCGTTCCTTCAAGCGGGGGAACAGCTCGTAGCACCATTCGATATCGTCATCGAGCTTATCATGGCGCAGGTAGGCGCCGATCTTCATGTTTTCCAGCACTGTCATATCGGGGAACACACGACGCCCCTCCGGTACCAGCGTAATGCCCCGCTTGACGATCTCATCGCTGGGCTTGCCCAGCAGCTCCTCGCCGTTGTAGGTGATGGAGCCTGCCTGTGCCTTGACCTGACCGGCGATGGTGCGCAGCGTGGTGGATTTACCGGCGCCGTTGGCGCCTACCAGTGTGACGATGCTGCCATCTGCTACCTCAAAGGTGATGCCCTTAACAGCGCGGATACCGCCGTAGCTCACCTGCAAATTTTCTACTTTAAGCATCGAGATCCACCCCCAAATACGCTTCTATGACCCGCTGATCCTTCTGTACCTCTTCGGGAACGCCCTCCGCGATCAGCTTGCCGAATTCCAATACATAGATGCGGTCGGAAATGCCCATAACAAGGTTCATGTGGTGCTCGATCAGCAGAATGCTGAGGTGGAATTTTTCACGGATCTCGCGGATAAATTCGGTCAGCTCCACCGTCTCCTGCGGGTTCATGCCAGCTGCGGGTTCGTCCAGGATCAGCAGTCGGGGGTCGGTCGCCAAGGCGCGCGCGATCTCCAGCCGCCGCTGCTGTCCGTAGGGCAGGTTGCTGGCGGTCTCGTCCTTCAGCTCCGCCAGTCCCA
This sequence comes from Angelakisella sp., assembly GCA_050873265.1. Classification (GTDB taxonomy): domain Bacteria; phylum Bacillota; class Clostridia; order Oscillospirales; family Ruminococcaceae; genus Angelakisella. The sequence goes on from JBNMIL010000053.1 coordinate 4,544, forward strand.
CGATCTCCAGCAGCTCCATCGCCTCGCGGCGCATACGGGATTCTTCCTTGTAGTTCAGGTGGAAGGTCGCCGCCAAAAAGCCACCCTTGGCACGCATATGCTTGGCGATCAGTACATTATCGAAAACCGTCAGGTTGCCGAACAACCGGATATTCTGGAAGGTACGCGCCAGCCCCATTTTGGTGATCTTGTCGGGTGTTTTGCGCAGGGTGGGGCTGCCGGCGAATTTCTCCGCGTTGCTGCCCAGATATTCCCGCTTGCCGCGTCCGCTGGGGTGCTCGCACAGATAGGGCTTGCCATCAAGATACAGGCAGCCGTTGGTGGGGGCGTACACGCCCGTCACAACATTGAACGCGGTCGTTTTGCCCGCGCCATTGGGTCCGATAAGGGCAACGATCTCGCCCTCCCGTACCTCCATCGAAAGGTCATCTACGGCGACCACGCCGCCGAACTGCATTGTGACATTTTCCAGCTTCAGAACGGAGTTACTCATGGACCGCACCGCCTTTCAGTGCTTTTTTGCCGGTAAACAGGTTCTTGAAAAACCTGCCGATCTTGCCGAAGAACGCAAAAATAGCGTCCCAACTGAATTCCTTGGTGCCCATCAGCCCCTGCCGGTAGAACAGCACGATGACCATGATGACCACCGAAAATACTACCATGCGGAAGCCGTGACCCAGCAGCGGTACCTTGAAGGTGCCGATCATTGTGGGGTTATCCAGGAAGCGCAGCCACCACTCGCTGCACGCCACATACAGGAACGAGCCGAGAATGGAGCCGGTGATGGAACCGATGCCGCCGATGACGACGATGAGCAGGATCTCGTAGGTCATAGCGGTGGTGAAGTTCTTGGCGTGGGCGTTGTACTGGAACATAGCCAGCAGCGCGCCGCCGATGCCCGCAAAGAAGCTGCTGGTGCAGAAGGAAAGCATCTTATGCTTCATCAGGTTGATGCCCATAGCCTCCGCCGCGATCTCGTCCTCACGGATCGCCTTGAACGCCCGCCCGTAGGTGGAGTTGATAAGCAGCACGATGAGGGCAATGCAGACACCGGAAACGATGAACGGGAACAGAATGGAATCGTAGCCGGTGAACTTGCGCAGAATGTTGGAAGCATTGGTCAGCGGTCCCAGCTTCTCCCACTGAATGACTGCACGAATGATCTCGGCAAAGCCAAGGGTAGCAATGGCAAGATAGTCGCTCTTCAACCGCAGCACCGGCGCACCGATAAGCGCCGCGAACAGTGCCGCTACCACACCCGCGAGGATCAGCGCGGGGATTTGCGGCATCTGGAACTGCACAATGCCGCCGTCAAAGTACTGATACACATTGATACGCTGGTCGACCGGAATGGTAAGAATGGCGTAGGTATAGGCACCCAGCAGCATAAAGCCCGCCTGACCCAGGCTGAACAAGCCGGTAAAGCCGTTCAGCAGGTTCATGGAAACGACCAGCAGGGCATAGATCGCGCCTTTTTGCAGCACGGTGGAAAGCATCGAGCTTTTCAAGGGACTGTTATCGATCAACAGAAGCAAGCCTGCCAGCACCGCGGCAAGAAGAAGGGAACAGACTAAGTTGCGAGTTTTCTTGTTTTTCATCTTTTACACCTTCTCCTTCAGTTTCTCTCCGAACAAGCCGTTGGGCTTGATAAGGAGGATAATGATCAGCAGCGCAAAGGTAAAGGCATTGCTGAAAATGGAAATATCCTGATTGGACTTGATGAATGTTTCGCAGATACCGATGATGTAGGAACCGATCACTGCGCCGGGCACCGAGCCGATTCCGCCGAACACCGCCGCGACAAAGGACTTAAGACCGGGCATAGCGCCGATGGTGGGGCTGACCTGCCCGATGTAGCTGAAATACAGGATAGAGCCGACCGCAGCGAGGAACGAACCGATGACAAAGGTAATGGAGATAACGCGGTCGATGCGAATGCCCATGAGCTGCGCGGTATCGAAGTCCTTGGCAACGGCACGCATCGCCATACCCATCTTGGTGTGCTTGATGATGAGTACCAGCCCGACGACCAGCAGTATGGTCAGTACGGGGGTCAGGATCGCCAGCCGGCGCACGGTGATCGATCCGATCTGAATTTCGGTACGCAGCCACGGAATATTGGGGTACGCCTGCGCCAGACCGCCGGTGACATAGGTGGAAAGGTTCTGCAAAAGGTAGGATACACCGATGGCGGATATCATGACCGACATTCTGGGGGCGGAACGCAGCGGCTTGTATGCCACCTTTTCTATCATCACGCCCAGCACCACCGTCAGGATCAGGGTGAGGATCAAGCCGACGGCAATGCTGCCGGCACCCAGAAAACCGCTGCTCCAGCTGGTAATGTAGATCATAATGAAGCCCGCGACCATGAACATATCGCCGTGGGCGAAGTTGATCAGCCGCAGGATACCGTAAACCATGGTGTAGCCGATGGCGATAAGCGCGTACAGGCTGCCGATGGTCAAGCCGGAGATCAATATTTGGGCGTAGTAGGTAAAGTCATGCATAGAACTGCCTCCGTTATAAAAAGGATATGCCGGAAAGGTCTTAGGTGCTGCGGCTCCCTTTGCCGTGGCTTTCGCCCGTTTTCGGGTCAAAGCCCCCGCAAAGAACGCCGCACCATACTGGCTGCTAAAATGGCGGCAAGCGCAGCGGGGGAAACCCCGTGGGGTCTCCCTCGCCGCGCAGCCGTAGCTTTTACATCATTGCTGTAGGAACTTTTATCTGCTCATTTATTACTCAATAGCAACGGAATCGGCAAATACAAAGCCTTCGGTGGTGGCGGTCTTGATGATGGCGTAGCTCTTGATGGCATCGCCGTTCTCATCAAACTTCAGGTCACCGGTCACCAGACCGGGAACATCCAGCGCGGCAAGCGCGTCACGCAGGGTCGCACCGTCGGTGGACTGTGCTTTCTCCAGCGCGTAGTAGATCGCCATGTAAGCATCGTAGCCGCAGGCGGTCACGGCGGAGATCTCCTCGCTGTTGGAGTTATCGGTCAGACGAGCAGAGTCCTCCTTCAGCCAAGCCTTGAAGCCCTCGGCAAAGGTGTTGGCAGCGGGGTTGGTGTCGTCGCCCTCAATGAAGAAGGTGGAGAAGTAAACGCCGTCAATGGAAGCGCCGGCTTCTACAACACGCTGAATGATGGAAACATCGTCCCAGGTATCGGAAGCGAGGATGCAGCCGTCGATGCCGGCTTCACGCGCCTGCTTGATGATAAAGGGAGCGGTCTCGATGGAGGTGGGGGCAAAGATTGCCTCAATACCCTGAGAAGCCAGGCTTGCCATGGTGCCGGAGAAGTCGGTCTCACCGGTCTGGAAGTTGACCTCAACGACTTCGCCGCCCAGTGCCTCGAATGCCTTTACAAAGTAGGTGCCCAAACCGGCGGAGTAGTCGTCACCGGCTTCGGTGATAACGGCAGCCTTGGTCACGCCCTGTTTTTTAGCAAACTGGGCATCGGCAACGCTCTGGAAAGGATCGATGAAGCAGACACGGAAGTAGTAGTCATTGCCCTGGGTGACCTGGGGGTTGGTGCAGGAGGTGCCGATCGCGGGGATCTTGGCACTCTCGAAGTAGGGACCGCCGGCGATGGCGCAGCTGGAACCGTAAGTACCCAGAACAGCGGTAACATCCTTGGAAACGAGCTGCTGGGCAGCGGTAGGCGCCTTACCGGAATCGGACTGGTTATCGGCATAGGTCAGCTCGATCTTGTACTCCTCGCCGCCGATGGTAACGGTGGGATACAGAGAATTGGCGTACTGAATGCCGAGGATCTCTTTTTTACCGCCGGCGCCGTTCTGACCGGAGGTGGGCTCAAACACACCGATGGTGATGACTTTTTCATCGGTGGTGGTGGGATTCTTTTCGCCGCCGCAGGCTACCATGGAAACGACCATGACCAGGCACAGCAGAATCGCGATCAGTTTTTTCATCGTTTATTCCTCCTTATGGAATATTGGGATTGTACCTCCGGAGGCGTACAGTTGTGCGCCAAGGGAAGATATTAGTAGTATTATAGCAACCGAAACCCCGTTTGCCTACTATTTTTTTATTGCATTTTCGTCGCTTTGCAGTGTAAAATTCCATTAACTTGTGCATTTTGACGATTCATTTTTGCAAGCTGCCCTTCATTTAGCTAAAGTGTTTTCCGCGGTCAACTTTTTATTTTGCCTGTTGTGCGCGAACAGAGGACACTTCATTTCCCGCAAAATATAATTTTGTGCATTTTATCGGCACCCGTTCCTGCATTTTGCCCGCATTGACGAACCCGTTTTCTTGTGTTACCATATAAATAGCCTTTTATATAAGGTATCCATATATAAATTAAGGAGGAATTTACTATGAGCAAAATTCAGAAGATCTATGACTATCTCAAAGAATGCAACGGCTTTTTCTTTGCCAGCTGCGATGGCGATAAGCCCCGCGTGCGTCCCTTCGGCTTTATGATGATCTTTGAGGATAAGCTGTATTTCGGCATGGGCACCCATAAGGAAAGCTACAAGCAGGTCAAGGCGAACCCCAATGTGGAGATCTGCGCTATGAACCCCGACGGCAGCTTTATCCGTGTGAAGGGCGTTGCCAACTTTGATATGCGTCCCGAGGTACAGGCGCACATGTTCGAGGTCTCTCCCAGCCTGCGCAAGCTGTATAATGAGGAGACCGGTCAAGTTCAGGCGACCTTCTATCTCACCGATATCGTTGCCGAAACCAGCAAGGACAATGTCTTCACTCCCATCACCGACTGATCCTTCCGTCATATCCGATCTACTATAAAAATTCCCCCTGCAGCGTTCCTGCTGCAGAGGGAGTTTTTTATTTTTGCATTAGCGTTCGGCGAAGGCTTGCAATTTCTTCAGTGCGCCGCTGTCGCCGGTATTGTAGATCTGCTGCAGCACAAGGACATCTTTGATGTTCTTTTCCTCCACAAGGTCGTAGATCGAGCCTTTATAGTGCCGGAAGTCCACCCAGTACAGGTACTGGTAGTGGTCTACCAGATAGGGGATCAGCGCATTGCCATAGCTGTCCTTAATGACAAGGCACGCCGAACCGTCTGTAATTTCAGGGTTCTCCACCACATTATAGGGCTGGTCGCCGCCCGCAAAGGTGCCGTACTTCATACTGCTGCCGTAGGTCGAAACATCATTCACCACAAACCAGTCATAAACCTCGCCATTCGGCATGGTCATCTTCATTTTGTTGGTGCCCATCGGCTTGTAGGCAATCACGGTATCGGGATTGGCGCCCAGTGAGGTAATGCCGCTGACGGAATAATAGGTGCCGAGGAAGTTGGGGTATTCCACCTTTTCAAACTGCTCCAGCGTGTGGGGCGTCAGCCCTGCCGCCGCAGCGTATTGGGTGTAGGCATAGTAGGCGCCCAGTGCCGTCCAGTGGTGGTCGGTGTGGAAATAAATATATTCATCGACATGTGCCCGCAGCGCATCAAAAACCTCCACGGTTTTAATATCTTCCGCCATGCGGCTGTAAATATATCGAATCGACTCCCGCTGATCGCTGACATGCAGCTCCTGCTGCCGTGCGTCGCTCAGCAGTACGCCGCCGTTGATGGGGGCAATCAGGCTATACAGCTGCGCCCTGCCCTCCAGCCGCTTATCCATCTCGTTCAGGATCGCCGCATACCAGTCGGCATTTTTCTGCACAAAGTAGTACAGCCCGTAGCCTACATTATCGCTGACAAAAATACCGCTGATCATCTCACCGTCGGCATTTACATTCCCGTCGCGGGGCGGCTCCTCCTCTTTCTGTTCCGGATCGTCCTGCGGCAGGGTGGGCAGCTCGCCCTTCCCTTCCCCGATGTCCGGGATCACCTCGCCCTGGTTTTCTCCGCCGACAATCACCTCGGTGCGGACTCCGTACAGGCTTTGCACCGCCTTATTTCCGGCAATCAAAGCCTCCCTCAGCGGGTAGGTATCGGCATACCAGGTATCAATGCCGGAAAACCAGCTTCCGTCCCAGAAGCTTCCCCATGTAAAGCGAGGGAACTCGGTCAGCTTTCGTTTTTCTATTTCACTTTCATCGGGTCGCGGCAGAAAGATCCCGATCAAACACAGCGCTGCCAGCGTCCCGAAGAAAACCGCCAGCTTAACGGGTCGGATCTTATCCTGCCAATCATTTCGTTTCATCGCAGCTCTCCTCCCCCCTTAAAACTGGAAATACAGGAACGGGTTATAGCTGTCCCCCGCCAGCGCCATGGCAGAAAGCAGCAGTAAAAGAACGGGGTGTGCGGCTTCCCATACCGCCGCAGTGCTCCGCAGCAGGCGGTTGCCGGCAAAAACCTCATTCCCACCGGCAGCGTCCTTCCAGCGCTGCCACAGCTTTACCGCCAGCGGTGTGCAGGCAATGCAGGATACCAGCAGCAGGAAGATGTTGTTCTTGAGTGCCAGTCCTACCGTCATATTGGCAACTGCCGTCCCGCCGCCCAAAAGTCCGCGCAGCGCCATGCCCAGCGCCGCCGCATCACGGAAGCGGAAGATGATCCAGCAGAAATACACGATGATCAGAACGGCAATGTGCCGCGCCGCCGACGGGATTTTTTGCAGCCGCTCCCCCAGCAGGAATTTTTCTACCGCAAGGAACAGGAAAAAGTAAAGCCCCCACAGCACGTAGTTCCAGGAAGCGCCGTGCCACAGTCCCGTCAGTCCCCATACAATAAAGAGATTAAGAAGCTGCCGTGCCCTGCTGCACCGGTTGCCGCCCAGCGGGATATACACATAATCGCGGAAGAAGGTGGAAAGGGAGATATGCCACCGCCGCCAGAAATCGGTCACGGAGGAGGCGATATAAGGATAATTGAAGTTCTCTTTGTAATGGAAGCCGCACATCAGCCCCATGCCGATCGCCATATCGGAGTAGGCGGAAAAATCCAAATAGATCTGCAGCATATAGCACAGCCCGCCCAGCCACAGCCCCGCCGTCGGGATCGCGGCAAGCCCCTCGGTCGTCATGGGCAGCCAGCGGTCGGCAAGCACCGCCACCGAGTTTGCCAGCACCGCTTTTTTGGCAAGCCCCACGGTGAAGCGGCTCACCCCGCGGCTCACCTCCTCGGGCAGCACCCGACGGGTGGCAATATCGTGCGCCACATCGCGGTAGCGCACAATGGGACCGGCGATGCACTGGTGGAACAGGCTGGCGTACAAAAGCAGCAGCCAGTATTTCTTCTGTGCCCGCACCTCCCCGCGGTATACATCTGCCACGTAGCTGATAAGCTGGAAGGTATAGAACGAAATGCCGATGGGCAGCACAATCTCCGGAATCAGCTCCGGCACCCCAAACAGGCTTTGCAGGTTCCCCAGCAGGAAGCCGGTGTATTTGAAAATCCCCAGCACCAGCAGCACCAGTGCCACGCACAGCGTAAGGTGCAGCTTTTTGCGCTTCGGCTCCCGCTCGATGCGAATGGCGAAGAACCAGCACAGGGCGGTATCCAGCAGAAGCAGTATTACATACCGCGGACCTGCCCAGCTAAAGAACACCATCGAGAAGATGAGCATGGCAATATTCTTTTTTCGCACGCCGCGCAGCGCCGCCTGCGAGACCAGGTTCAGCGCCAGGAAAAGAAACACAAACAGCAGGCTGGAAAATACCATCTCGCCTTCCCCCAAAATATAAAAAAGGATAATAA
>JBNMIL010000054.1:0-11983 GCA_050873265.1 Angelakisella sp.
ATGCGTTTAACTTTGTCCATCTTGTTGTCTCCTCCTTACGCCGTCACCAGCACTATTTCGCCGTCCTTCTCCTCCGCGTGGATCAGCGCGGGCGGCTGTTCGGGGCAGCCCGCCAGCAGCGCGCAGATGGGGTCCTCCACCCGCCGCCGCAGCACATTTCGGAGGTCGCGGGCGCCGCTCTTGTGCCCGTAGGCTTCGCCAGCCGCCAGCCGCAGCACGCCGTCGTCCCAGCCAAACTTGATCTCCCGCTCGGCAAGACCCTGCCGCAGCTCCTCCAGCATCAGGGCGGCTATCTTCTCCATATCCGCCTCGGTCAGCGGACGGAACACCACCACTTCGTCCACACGGGCAATAAACTCGGGGCGCAGGAACTCTCGCAGCGAGGTCTCCGCCTTGTCACGGGCGTCGTCATAGCGGGTCTTATCAAAGCCCAGGGCGCTGCCCTGCCGCTCGCTGCCCGCGTTGCTGGTCATAATGATGATGGTATTCTCGAAAGAAATTTGCCGCCCCTGCGCGTCGGTGATGCGTCCCTCGTCCAAAATCTGCAGCAGAATGTTCATCACATCGGGGTGCGCCTTCTCTATCTCATCAAACAGCACGATGGAATAGGGTCTGCGCCGCACCTTCTCGGTCAGCTGTCCCGCCTCATCGTAGCCCACATAGCCGGGGGGCGAACCGATGATGCGCGAGACCGAGTGCTTCTCCATAAATTCCGACATATCCAGCCGGATCAGCGGCTCCACATTGTTGAACATCTCCTCGGAGAGCACCTTTACCAGCTCGGTCTTGCCCACGCCGGTGGGACCCACAAAGATGAACGATGCCGGACGCTTTTTGGCGGAAAGCCGGATCCGGCTGCGGCGCACGGCGGCAGCTACGGCGTTCGCCGCCTCGTCCTGCCCGATGATGCGCTTTTTCAGGCGGCTTTCCAGATCCGCCACCTTCTGCAGCTCGCTTTCCTTCACCTTGCTGGCGGGGATCCCGCTCCACAGCTCAATGACCTTCGCCAGATGATCCTCCGTCACCGGCGAATTGAACGCCGCGTCATGCAGGGCGTCCATGCGCTCCTCCAGCCGCGCGATCTCGCTTTTCAGCTCCGCCATGCGCTGGTAGTCGATCTCTGCCCCCTCCTCGGGGTTGATGACATCGCTTAAAAGCCGCTGCTTTTCCTCCCGCTCAGCGGCAAGCCCGTCGTACTCGGTCTGCGCCGCACATTCCAGCGAGGCGGTCGAGCACGCCTCGTCCAGCAGGTCTATCGCCTTGTCGGGCAGGAAGCGGTCCAGGATATACCGCTCGGAGAGCACCACGGCGCGCTCCACCATAAAGTCACTCACCTTTACACGGTGGTAATCCTCGTAATATTTCTTGATGCCCCGCAGCACCGCGATGGTATCCTTGATGGTCGGCTCCCCCACCTTTACGGCTTGAAAGCGGCGTTCCAGCGCGGCGTCCTTTTCGATGTTCTTGCGGTACTCGTTAAAGGTCGTCGCGCCGATGACCTGAATTTCCCCGCGCGAAAGGGCGGGCTTCAGGATATTGGCGGCGTTCATGCTGCCCTCGCTGTCGCCCACGCCCACCAGCGTGTGCACCTCATCAATGAACAGAATGACATTGCCGTGCTTCTTTACGTCCTCCACCAGACCCTTGACACGACTTTCGAACTGCCCGCGGAACTGCGTGCCGGCGACCAGCCCGGTCAGATCCAGCATGTAGACTTCCTTTTTGGCGATCTTGGCAGGCACCTTGCCCTCCACGATGCGCTGGGCGATTCCCTCGGCAATGGCTGTCTTGCCGACGCCCGGCTCACCGATGAGGCAGGGATTGTTCTTGGTGCGGCGGTTCAGGATCTGCACCACGCGGTAAATTTCCTTTTCCCGCCCGATGATGGCGTCCATTCTGCCCTCCCGCGCCTTACGGGTCAGGTTCTCGCAGTAATTCTCCAGATATTTATACTTCGGCGCGCCCTTTTCGTTCCGCTCCTTTTTGGGCGGAGGGGTCTCCTCCCCCTCGCCGTCCTCCTTTTCGCGGTTCATCATACCGCCAAACAGGTTCTGCATAAAGGGGAACGGCATCGCGCCGCCTTTTTCAAAGCCGTCCTCGCCGTCCTCCTCCATGTCGCCCATGACCTCCATCATCTGGTCGCTCATCTTGTCCAGGTCTTCCTCGGAAAGTCCCATCTTGTTCATCAGGTCGTCCACCGGCTTCAGACCCAGCTCCTTGGCGCACTTGAGGCACAGCCCCTCGCTTACCGTCTGTCCGTTCTCCATGCGGGTCATGTAAATGACCGCCAGCCGCTTTTTGCAGCGGGAGCACAGCATATCTTTCTTATCCATCGTTCCACTTCCTTTCGTGGGGGTATCCAAATCTTCTCCGCCCCATCGGGCGCCGCGGATATTTTTACCGCTCAGAATTTTTCAGCTTCTATTGTTATGCCCGTTTACGGGCAGGATCTACACAGGAAATTTGAACTGCACAAACCAGTTCAGAATGGTGCTTTGCTGCACCACCGCGGTGTTCAGCCAGCCCCAGCGGTTTTCGCTTACGGTGATCAGCACCGTTACCGCCATGCCCAGCAGATAACACAGCAGAAATGCCTCCGCCGCGCCCAGCACGCCGCCCAGCACGCGGTTCACACCGCCCACCACCGGCACACGGTTCACATTGCGGGTCAGCTTTGCCAGCGCGCGCACGATGAGCATCGCCAGCAAAAAAATGATGAGAAACGCCACGATCGTCAAAAACGCCACCATCACGGTGCGCAGGGCGTCCCCCGCCGAAGCGGAAATGGTATCGGTCGGGTCTATGCGGTCCAAAAGCTCCGCGAAGGTCGCCAGCTTCTGACGCAGCGTATCGCTCACCGCCGTCTGCAGGCGCTCCGCAAGGAAGCCATCGTACACCCATGCCGCCGCCTTGCCGCTCAGCAGCGCCGCCACAATGCACGCCGCCGCCAGCCCCAGCAGGTGGATAAAGGAGCTGATAAAGCCCCGCCCCACCGAGCGTATCATCACAAACAGGATCAGCGCCAGCAGCGCTAAGTCCCAGATCAGCGAAGGGGTAAAAATATCTTTCATTTTGCCGCCCCCCTTTCTCCCTTTTCGGTCTTGCTTTATTATCCGTTCCGGCGGCACGACTGCGCTTTGTCTCGTGCCGACCTCCGCTCACGCTTCGGTCAGCCCTCGCTCGCTCCGTCCCGCCGCCGCTTATTTTCCGTCATTTACAGCCGCCGTTGGGTCAAGCCCTCCTCGGTGATGCAGTAATAGCCGTTCTGCCACGGCGCTATCTTCTGGATCCCCGTTTCCTCACGGTCGGTCACCTCGGCAAGCGCCGCGTCGCCCAGCAGCAGGGTGCTCTCGGTCAGTATCAGCACCCGGTTTTTCTCGGCGTGGAGGGAAAGCACCCGTTCCGCCACCGTTTTGGTGCCGACAGGGTTCAGCTCCGCGTCATAGGCGGTCACTGTTACGCCCGCCGTCTCCCGGCTGTCGCCGCAGGCGGTGTACAGCGTACCGCTTTGCCCTATGGCAATGGCAGTGGGCGTTTCGGCAAAGCGTACCTCGCCCAGCACCGCCCCGCCGGTGGAAATGACCCTTGCCCCGCGGTTTGTCACCGCCAGCAGGTTCTCGCCGCACCATTGCAGCTTCAGCAGCGTCTCGTCCTCCCAGCTCAGGGAGACCGCCGGCTGCCGTCCGGTCATATCGTGCAGCTTTATCGCGCTGCCCAGGGCACCTCCGCCGCTTGCCACCCCTCCGGCGGCAAGCCAGGTGCCTTTGCCGTTCAGCGCCAGCACCGAAAGATAGCAGTCCCCGCTCTCCAGCAGGAAGATCTCCTCCCCACGGGCGTTGTAGACCGTCACGGCGGAAAGCCCGCTGCCGCCCCTGCGGGAAAGCGCCACGGTGCCCTTATCGTTCAGCGTGCCACCCAGCAGAATACCCGTACCGGTGCCGCTTTGCAGTGTCTTGGTCTTGTTGGTCAGCATCCAGTCGGTGCCGCCCACATCGTAGGTCAGCAGCCGCCCGCCGGAGTACACACTGACCGGACTGTTATAGCTATGCAAAAATTCGCCGGTAATGACCCCGCCGGTATTGTATACCGTCACGCTGCCCTCGGCGCACAGCGCCACGCCGCCCTTCATGCCGATGAGCTGCCGTGTCTCCTGCCGGTCCAGCGTCACGGGGAAGCCCCCCTTGCCGCCCTGCAGCGAAGCCGCCAGGTTCGTCAGATGCGTCCCCCAGCCCAGCTGCCTGCCGGCAAAAAACAGCAGCCCCAGCACCGCGATGATCGCCAGCACCACGGCAAGCCTGCGGGTGCGGCGCCAGTTTTTCTTGCGGCGGCGTCTGCGGCGCGCTTCCTCAGACTCGGTCAGTTCGCTCACAGTCCCGCCTCCTTCTTGTCGTAGAATACCCGCTCCAGATAAAGCCCGCAGGCAGGCGCCGTTCTGCCGGCTCGCTCCCTGCTTTCGCTTTGCAGAATGGCGGTCATCTCCTCGGGGGAGCGTTTGCCCTGCCCGATCTCCAATAGCGTCCCCGCTATGATGCGCACCATGTTGTAAAGAAACCCGTCGCCCGTCACCGTCAGATGCACCTCATCGCCCGTTTGGGTCACGGCACATTCGCTCAGGGTGCGCACCCGCTCCTCCGGCGGTATTTTGCCGCCCGCGGCGCAGAACGCCGAAAAATTGTGGGTGCCCAGCAGTCGGGCAGCCGCCCCGTTCATCGCGGCGGTATCCACCGGTCGGGGCAGCTGTACCGCCAGTCCCTCGCGGAAAGGATCTCTCGTCTCACTTTGGTACCAGCGGTAACGGTAGCGCTTGGCTGCGGCGTCATAGCGGGGGTGGAAATCCTCCTCCACCGCGCGGCAGCCGGTCACGGCGATATCCCGCGGCAGGTTCACATTCAGCGCCCTTTGCAGCGCCTCGGGCGCGATGCGGCAGCCCTCGCATTTCAGCGCCGCCGCAAAGCCCACGGCGTGTACACCGCTGTCGGTGCGGGAGCAGCCGGTCAGCTCGCCCCGCTCCCCAAACAGCCGTTCCACGGCGTCCTGTACGGTGCCGCAGACGGTGGGGGCATTCGGCTGTACCTGCCAGCCGCAGTAGGCAGTCCCCCGCCAGCACAGGGTCAGCAGATATCGCATAGGCAGGGCACCTCCACTCTTATCGTATCACAGCTTTATCACAAGGTTATTAAAAAATCGTTGGCAAAAGATTAACATATCGGTTCAGCAGTATCACGCCGGCAAAAACCGCCGCCGTTACCAAACCGGAAACCAGGTCGCGCCCGTGCAGCTTCATCTGCTTCATGCGGGTGCGCCCCTCGCCGCCGTGGTAGCAGCGGCATTCCATCGCCAGCGCCAGCTCGTCCGCGCGGCGGAACGCCGAAACAAACAGCGGAATAAGAATGGGCAGCAGCGCCTTGGCGCGCTGCATCACGCCGCCGCTCTCCAGGTCGGCGCCTCTTGCCTTCTGGGCGGACATGATCTTATCGGTCTCCTCGATGAGGGTTGGGATAAAGCGCAGTGCAATGGTCATCATCATCGCCAGCTCATGCACCGGCAGCTTGATCTTTTTAAGCGGCGATAACAGCCGCTCGATGCCGTCGGTGAGGGCGATGGGCGAGGTGGTGTAGGTCAGCAGCGAGGTGCCCGCGATGAGGCACAGAATTCTGACCGACATGAACACCGCCGTCTCAATGCCCTCCTTGGTGATCTTCAGGAATTTCCACTGCCACAGCGGGTCACCGGTGGAAAGGAACAGATTGAGCACCGCCGTAAAGATGACAATGGGCACCACCGGCTTCATGGACTTCCAGATCATCGAAAGCGGGATACGGCTGATGAGGTAGGCGGCAAAGCCGAATACCACGCCCAGCAGCAGTCCCCACATGTTATTCGCCACAAACAGCATAACGATGTACAGGATCGAAAGCAGTATTTTTATGCGGGGGTCCATCTTGTGAATGGCGCTCTGCCCGGGGAAATACTGTCCGATGGTAATATCACGGATCATCGGGCGGCACCCCCTTTCACAGCGTTCAGAATGGCGGCAGCCGCGCCCTCCACGGTGTAGATGTTCTGCGGCACGGCGCAGCCCGCCGCGCGCAGCCCGGCAAAGACCCGGCTGATCTGCGGCACGGCAAGTCCCATGGCGGTCAGCTCCTCGGTGCGGGCAAAGATGTTTTCCACCGTGTCGTACATCGCGGGGCGTCCCTCGGCAATGACCAGCGCCTTTTTGGCGTACTGGGCAATATCCTCCATGCTGTGGCTCACCAGCAGCACGGTGTTTTTGCGCTCCTCGTGGTATTCCCTTATCTCGCCCAGAATGGTGTCTCTGCCGCGCGGGTCAAGCCCCGCCGTCGGCTCGTCCAGCACCAGCACCTTGGGGTCCATCGCCAGCACGCCGGCAATGGCGACACGGCGCTTCTGCCCGCCGCTGAGCTCGAACGGGCTTTTTTCCATCACGTCCTCGGAAAGCCCCACAAAGCGCAGCGATTCCTTTACCCGCTTTTCCACCTCCTCGGGGGGCAGCCCCATGTTGGTGGGACCAAAGGCGACATCTGCCGCCACCGTCTCGCCGAACAGCTGGTATTCGGGATACTGGAACACCAGCCCCACCTTGAAGCGGAAGCGCCGCAGGTCTTTTTTATCCGCCCACAGATCCTCGCCGTCAATGTACACCTTGCCCTCGGTGGGCGCCAGCAGCCCGTTCAGGTGCTGGATAAAGGTGGATTTGCCGGAGCCGGTATGCCCGATGATGCCGGCAAACTCCCCCTCCTCTATCTCGATGTTGAAATCCCGCAGCGCCGCCCGCTCATAGGGGGTGCCCTGCGAATAAATATGCGTTAAATGCTCGGTTTTGATGATAGACATATTCTGCACAGTTCCTCCCTTATCGGGTCGTCAGCAGGGTCTTCAGTGCCTCGATGCACTCCTGCTCGTCAATAATATCCGCCTGTACCGGCAGACCGGCTTCCTTCAGGATCGTCATCAGCTCGGTGGTCTGGGGCACGTCCAGCCCCACCTGCCGCAGCTCCGCCACATGGCTGAATACCCGGCGGGGCACATCGTCCATCAGCACCCTGCCATCGTCCATCACAATAACACGGTCGCACTCGGCGGCTTCCTCCATGTAGTGGGTGATAAGCACCACGGTGATGCCCTTTTCGCGGTTTAACTGCCGCAGCACCTTCATCACCTCGCGGCGTCCGCGGGGATCCAGCATGGCGGTCGGCTCGTCCAGCAGGATACAGCGGGGCTGCATGGCGATAATGCCCGCGATGGCGACCCGCTGCTTCTGCCCGCCGCTGAGCCGATGGGGCGCACTTTCGCGGTATTCATACATGCCCACCGCCTTCAGCGCCTCGTCCACACGGCGGCGGATCTCGGCGGGCTCCACCCCCATATTTTCGGGGGCAAACGCCACATCCTCCTCCACCACCGTCGCCACGATCTGATTATCGGGGTTCTGGAACACCATACCGGCGCACTGGCGGATCTCGAACAGCTTGTCCTCGTCCTTGGTATCCATGCCGTCCACCGTCACGGTGCCGGTGCGGGGCAGCAGCACAGCGTTGCAGTGCTTGGCAAAGGTGGATTTGCCGGAGCCGTTATGCCCCAGCACCGCTACAAATTCCCCCTGCCCGATGCTGATGCTCACGTCCTCCAGCACCAGCGGCAGTCCGGTCTCCTCCTCGTAGCTGAAGGAGATATGCTCGGTTTCGATCAGCTTTTTCAAAATGCGTTTCCTCGCTTTTTCTCGTAGTATCAGCCCCTGCTGTGCCATACGGCGGTGGAGCCGCAGGGCAGGGGGCAGCCGGTGGCGGTGACCGGCAGCCCGATCTCGGAGGAGAAGGTCTCGCCCCTCCCCGCAAAGCGGCGGCTGACGGTGGTGTTCAGGATATATTCCATCACGCTGGGGCTAAGCCCCGTGGTGTAGGAGTTGATGGCAAAAAACAGCGGATTTTCGGTCAGCACGCCGGCGCACAGCTTTACTAAGTCATACACCGAATCCTCCAGCTTCCATACCTCGCCGCCGGGGCCCCTGCCGTAGCTGGGCGGGTCCATAATGACGCCGTCATACAGGCTCCCCCGCCGGATCTCCCGCTCCACAAACTTCTGGCAGTCGTCCACGATCCAGCGGATCGGCTTTTCCGCCAGTCCGGAAAGCTGCTGGTTTTCCCGTGCCCACGCCACCATGCCCTTGCTGGCATCAACATGGCACACGGCGGCGCCGGCTGCCGCACACGCCAGGGTCGCGCCGCCGGTGTAGGCAAACAGGTTAAGGACGCGAATGGGTCTGCCCGCTGTCTCTATCTTCTCGCGGAAAAAGTCCCAGTTGACCGCCTGCTCCGGGAACAGCCCCGTGTGCTTAAAGCCGGTAGGGCTGATCTTGAAGCGCAGGTCACGGTAGCGGATCGTCCAGAATTGGGGGTGGCTGCGGTAGATCTGCCAGCTGCCGCCGCCCGCGCTGGAACGGTTGTAGCGGGCGTCCGCTTTTTGCCATATTTCGCCCTTTTCCGGCTTCCAGATGACCTGCGGATCGGGTCGGATCAGCAGGGTATCGCCCCACCGCTCCAGCTTTTCGCCGCCGCTGGTATCCAGTATCTCAAAATCCTGCCACTGGTCTGCAATGCGCATGGTTTTACTCACTTTCTGTCGTTCTATGCTTTATGATTAGTGCAAAACAAGGTCTGCACTTAGTTTCGATTTAACGCAGCAGCTTTTCGCAGCCCGCTGCCAGCCGCTCCGCCAGCTCCCGAATGAGGTCGGCGTCCTCGCCCTCCACCATCACACGGATCAGCGGCTCGGTGCCGCTGGCACGGATCAGAATTCTTCCGGCATCGCCCAGCCGCTCCTCGCACGCCTCGATGAGCGCTTCCATCTCGGGGCTTTCGTGCAGCGCTTCCTTCATGTCGCGGTCTGCTTCCACATTCAGCAGCACCTGCGGCGTTACCGGCATTCTGCCCGCCAGAACGCTCAGCGGCTCGCCGGTCAGCTTCATCACCCGCATCAGCTGAATGGCGGAAAGCTCGCCGTCGCCGGTGGGCATATATTCCCGAAAAATGATGTGACCCGACTGCTCGCCGCCGATGTTGTAGCCGTTTTTGCGCATGTTTTCCAGCACATAGCGGTCGCCCACCTTGGTGGTCTCGGCATGGATCCCGTTTTCCCGCGCGAAGCGGAAAAAGCCGAAGCTGCTCATCACCGTTACCACGGCGGCATTGCCGTTCAGTCTGCCCTCCGCCTTCATCTGTCGGGCAAAAATGGCGATCATCTGGTCGCCGTTGACCACATTGCCCTTTTCGTCCACGGCAAGGCAGCGGTCGGCGTCGCCGTCAAAGGCGACCGCCAGATCATATTTTCCGCCGGTCATCAGGCTTGCCAGGTGCTCCACATGGGTGCTGCCGCACTCCCGGTTGATGTTGGTGCCGTCCGGCGCGTCGCACAGGACGGTCGCCTGGGCGCCCAGCAGCGAAAACAGCGTTTCGGCGGTGCGGCAGGCGGCGCCGTTGGAGCAATCCACCAGCACCCGCATATCCTCCAGCCGTTCCGGAACGGTGGAGGCGAGGTATTCGGCGTAAAGCGCCGCGGCTTCGTGATCCTCGGCGCAGGCGCCGATCTCCTCCGGCTCCACGGGGATCATGGGGATATCCCGATCGAGGAGCATACGCTCGATCTCGTCCTCCTCGTCATCGGTCAGCTTATAGCCCTCGGGTCCGAAAATTTTGATGCCGTTGAACTCATAGGGGTTGTGGGAGGCGGAAATGACCACGCCCGCCGATGCTTTTTTTTGCACGGTGAGGTAAGCCACCGCCGGCGTGGGGACGACCCCCAGCAGCACCACATCGGCGCCGCCCGCCATCAGACCGCCGGCAAGCGCTGATTGCAGCATATCGCCGGAAAGACGGGTATCCCGTCCGATGACCACGGTGGGGCGTTCCCCGGGGTGCTCCGCGCGGATCACCTCCGCCAGCGCCATGCCCACCTCGGCGGCGCGGCGAATGGAAAGATCCCGGTTGGCAATGCCGCGAATACCGTCTGTTCCAAACAGTCTGCCCATATCGTTTCGTCTCGCTTTCTCAGTTAGTCTCGGTTCCGCCGTTCCAGCGGAAGTGCCCCGAAATGGGGTGATTGCGGTGGCAGCGCAGCAGGGCGTCCTCCTCCCTTTGGGGCTGCCCGCTGTTGTGAATGAGGTACGGAATGCCGTCCTTATTGCGCTTATCGGAGATAATGCCGATGTGCCGTCCCTCAAAGGTCACGATATCCCCCGGCTGCCATTCGGCAATCTCGTAGGGGTCGGTGGTCAGGCTTTCGGCGTACCGCTCAAAAAACACCAGCAGGTTCGGCACCCGCCGAAAGTCGATGTTGGGGTCGGGAGTCCCCTGCACGCGCGGGTAAAGCGCGGTATTTTCGGCAATATCGGCATCGACCAGCGCCTTGAGGTCGTAGCCGGCGTTTTGGAAGGCGCGCCACACCACATCGGTGCAGACACCCCTGTCCTCCGGCGGGTAGCCGCCGGCAAAGTAGGAGGGATCATACTTGGGGTGGTTTTCGGCGTCCTGCCGCGCCCCCAGCATAATGTCGGTGTAATCATCAATGCCGTCGCCGTCGGCATCTATGGGGCTTTGCAGCGTCTCGATGCCGAAATGCGCCGCGGTATAAGTTCTATGGGGCAAAAGGTTCCAATAGTCCAGTCCCAGCAGGATAAGCCCAACTGCCAGCACTGCCAATAACACCGGCAGCAGGCGGTTTCTCCGCTTTTCCATGGTTTAGAGTTGCAGCGTCATCTGGGCGTCCGGCACACCGTCCGGCGCCTCCAGATGGAGGTGATTATAGGCAAGGCGGGTCACGCAGCGTCCCCGCGGCGTTCTTGCCAAAAAGCCGATCTGCATGAGGTACGGCTCGTAGACATCTTCCAGCGTCACGCTCTCCTCACCGACGGCGGCGGCAAGGGTATCCAAGCCGACGGGTCCCCCGGCGTAGTTCTGAATGATGGTGGAGAGGATCCGGCGATCCACACGGTCCAGCCCAAGGTAATCCACCTCCAGCCGCTCCAGCGCTTCGGCGGCAATATCCGGCGTGATGACACCGCTGCCCTGCACCTGAGCGAAGTCCCGCACCCGCTTCAGAAAGCGGTTGGCGATACGGGGGGTGCCGCGGCTGCGGCGGGCAAGCTCCATAGCGCCGGCGGCTTCGCAGGGAATACCGAGGATCCCGGCGGAGCGGGTAACGATCTGCGAAAGCTCCTCCGGCGTGTAAAGCTCCAGACGGAACACGACGCCGAAGCGATCCCGCAGCGGGGCGGAAAGCTGACCGGCGCGGGTGGTGGCGCCCACCAAGGTGAAGCGGGGCAGATCAATGCGAATGGAGCGGGCGCTGGGACCCTTGCCGATGATGATATCGAGGGCGTAGTCCTCCATGGCGGGGTACAGCACCTCCTCCACGCTGCGGTTCAGGCGGTGGATCTCATCGATGAACAGGATATCGTTTTCATTGAGGTTGGTGAGCAGCGCGGCAAGGTCGCCGGGCTTTTCTATGGCGGGTCCGCTGGTGACGCGGATATTGACCCCCATTTCCGCCGCGATGATCTGCGAAAGGGTGGTCTTGCCCAAGCCGGGAGGACCGTAAAGCAGCACATGGTCCAGCGGCTCGCCGCGGAGCTTTGCCGCCTGCATAAAGACCGACAGGTTTTCCTTGACCTGCTCCTGCCCGATGTATTCCTCGAGGGTGTGCGGGCGAAGCGAAAACTCATTGTCGCGGTCGTTTTCGGTGACCTCCGGCGCGACAAAGCGGTTTTCCATATCCATCTCGTATTCCGGCTGTTTGCCTCTATCGAACATGGTGTAGTCTCCTCTCTTTGGGAGTAGTCGGTAAGGGGAAGTGACCGGGGCGCAGCCCGTTCCGGCGAAGCCGGAACAAAGCAGGCGGAGCCTGCTTTCGCCGCCCGCAGGGCGGCGGGGCTGCGCCCCGCTTTGCCCCCAGCGCGAAGTTCAAA
>JBNMIL010000055.1:0-11761 GCA_050873265.1 Angelakisella sp.
ACGCAGCGTGCCCCTGGATGCCGATGCAGACGACCGTGACGCAGACGACCTCGCATACATTGTATAACGCGCTGAGCTGGTTCCAGAGCGCCAGCGACGGCGCGTTGGCAGCGCTCAGATCACTGACCGCCTGCGCCATCCAGTTGTAGCCGGGGTAAGCCAGCGGCGCAAACACCACCGCCGCCGTGTACGAAAGAAAGCTGACAACACCCAACAGCCCAAGCTTTTGTATCAAAGATTTCTTCATGTTTTTCCTCCTAAAAAAGATGCAGTGCATGACCACAGAAAATGCGGTCAGCACTGCGTCTTTGCGTCTGGCTGATTTATGATCTCTATTTGAAAATTCTGCGCACTGATGATGCACTCCTGCCTGCACTTGGGGCAGAAGAGCGGGAAATCCTGCAGCACCGTCCTTTGCAGCAGCCGCAGCCGCGTTTTCGCACCGCAGATGGGGCAAAGGATCCATTTTTCCTCCGGTCTACTCACGGCTTTTACCTCTTTGCGTGCCGCCGCCATGAACCATGCGAAAAAAGAGCTGCACATGGTTTTGAAGCTTCTCAAGGCATTCGCTTTCCCGTTCCGGCTGGCGGTCACATATCCCGATAAGCGTCAATACCGGCGAAACATACAGCATCGCCAGTGTGTCCGGATCATCCGCGCATATCTCGCCGGAGGCGATCAAGGCGCGAAAAATGCCAGCGTGATAGCTCAAAATACGCTCCACATATCGCTTGGAATAGAGTGCTGCCAGCTCCGGCGAGCGGAACTGTTCAATGGTCATCATGCGGCGAAAGCGGCTGATCGTTTCGTTGTGGAGAGAATACTCGAATATCTGCCGCACCTTTTCAAAGAGCGCGTCGGCGGTGATCTCCGTAAAAACAGGAACATCCTGCGCCGCATTCTGCACATGAATGTTGATCTGATCGGTATCCGCTTCATACTGTGCCGCCGTAGATTCCATAATGGCGTCGAAAATCGCCTGCTTGCTTGAAAAGTGATTGTAAAGAGATGGTGCTTTGATGCCCACTGCCTTTGCGATCTCTCCCACACTGACAGAATCATAGCCCTGCGTGGAAAACAGCTCCAAGGCCTTATCCAGAATCTTCTGCTTCGTATCTTCCTGTTTCATCATCGCGCCTCGCTAACTAATGTTCGTTAGCTAAATTATAATCGTATTTAGCGCAATGTCAAGAGGTACGCAAAAGTTCGGTCATGTTTTCAGAAGGAAGGACTTTTATTGATTGCCGGCAGCAGAGTCTTTTCGATAAAGTCAATGCGGTCACGCACTGCCGGTTTGAAATAGGCAGATATTGCTCCAGCATCAGTATCTTGCGGAAATCAGATGAAAATGCTTCCTTTGTTCAATGACCAAACTGCGCCGTGCTGTATGCGCGGATCTTCTGCACCGGCGTGTTCAGATACGCCTCCGCCAAGCCGTCCGGTTCCGTCTCCGGCATTTCATAGCTTTCAGCGCGTTCATAATCCATCTCGTTCATTCGCTCCACGATCTTATCTAAAATTTCCTGTTTGCTGGTATAGTGCTTATACAGGGCTGCTTTTGTAAAACCCAACTGCCTCGCAATATCATTCATAGATGTCCCAATGCAGCCATTCTGCGCAAACAATTCCAGCGCCGTTTCCAAAATCCGCTCTTTTGTACCCTCTGCCATGTTTTTTCTCCTTATCAAAGTAACCAATCGGCAACTCATAGCATAGTTACCGATTGGTTACTTGTCAAGGCATGCTAAATTTTTTTTGGAGCGCAGCGCGAAACAAGCGTCAGCAAAAGGATCGGATCGACACGGTGAGATGCGCTGCGCCGAAAATCACCATTATGATCGCAGCTGGAAGGTTATGCAGCCAGATGGCGGCGCACAGAAAGTACAGCACAGGAAACACCGCCAGCGGCATCGGGACAAAGAGGAACGAACGGCTCAGTAGGGAGATTTCTCGGCCACCCATAAAATAGCGGAACCATACGGCGTAGTACAAAATCAGGAAAGCTGCCGCAAGATAAAGCCAACCGCTCCGGAAGCTGAGCCTATCCCGGCTCACAAGCAGCGTAACCGCAAACAGATAGACGATGCGGCTGATTTGTTCGACGAGCTCGATCCAATGCGAGACCGCTGCGGTCTGTTCCGCTTTCCCGGCTGGCGGAAACAAGACATAGGCGATGTTGATCAGCATGGGCAGCGCAAAGATCACAAGCCCGATCCACGAAAAGGACACCCTCAGATTCATAACGCAACACCGGCTTTCACAGCAAATTCAGGCAGCTTTGCGGGCTTTCCGTAAATAGCAATCAACGCACGGAATTCCCGGCGGAACGCCTCACGAAGCTCTGTCTCCGTCAGGTGCAGGTGATCCGTATTGGCGAGAATCGCCAGTCCGTAGGTAAAGTAGATCATATCCTGATGAAAGCGGCGGGCAGCGTCCTCTGCATATCCAAATTCATCGACGATCACGCCGATGACCTCCTTCGTCAGAACATCACTTTGATATGCCCCCGGCTGTTCTTCACTCTCCAGATAGAGCCAGCGGAACAGCTGCTTTTCCTCGGCGGCGAATTTGACGAATCCCATGCCGTAGCTGCTGTAGCGGCTGTCGTTCCCCGCGTGGGCGCGCAGAGAATCCCGCACACGCTGCGTGTGCAGTTCGATCGCGCGTTCCGTCAGAGCGGCTTTCAGTTCGCCCATGTTCTTGAACGAAAAGTAGATCGGCTGCGTGGAGCAACCCAGTTTTTTGGCCACGCTGCGGGCATTGATGGCAGAAAAGCCGTCATCACGCAACACCTCCACCGCAGCGTCGATAATCTGTTCCCTTGAAGCTTTTCTGACTGCCGGCATAAACACCATCTCCATATAATAACATACCGTTATTCATAACGCTTTGTTATTATATCCTGTGGGATATGATTTGTCAATAGGAGAGTCATTGCGTGCCGGGATTCTCCCCGCACCGGCCGTCCAACCATGCTTCAAAGGCGGCGGTGTCCGCGTCCTCATTGGTCAGCGTGAATTGCCGGTGTATATTTCCTGCACCGCGCTGTTGACATCAGGAAGGCCTGTGAAGCTTTACAGGGCGACAACCCGTGCTGCCTGATGGCTCTCGGATTATTATTCTTTACAATGACCTTAAACAGCAGCCCCCGGAAGATCACTTCCTCCAGAAATCCACCGCAGAGCATACACACGATGCGGCAGACCGTTTCCGCAGACGAGCAATTGAGATTGACACCGTTCCAGAGATTTCCCAATGCCAAAATCACAAGCGGTACATGGTAAAAGAAACGACAGGCAGGAACCGGTGATTTGCAAAGCCCACACCGTTTCTGTAGGCTGTTCTTTTCCCGAAGCGCTTCCTTCACGCCGTTTTTGACCGCCCATTTTACGGTGAAATACAGAGTGGTCAGCACATGCAGCGTCTTCCTGCGCTGCCATTATCGCACCCTGATACGTCTGCTCTAACTGAGTGTTGATAAGCGCATCGTCGTATTGCAGCGAATTGTTGGCGATAATGCTTGCATGCCCGTCGGCAAGCAGAAAAACCGTTAGGAAAACTTTTTTCGTCTGATCCATGCTGACACCTAAAGCACTCTGCAAAGCCGAAAAAGCAGGGAGAAGCTCCTTGGAATCGATCAGTTCATGCAGGGTCTTTCCGCTAAAATAATCCGGCTGAAACAGGAACCGGAACAAATGCGGTTCTTCGGTTGCAAAGCGGATATAATTCGTTCCGGTCCCAAGCGCCGCGTCCTTCGGCGTTTTTTCCTGTTCATCAGATATTCCGAATGATAGTGGAGCTGCTGCTCCTTGTTATAGTCATTCATGTGGTGATCCTCCTTGTTGAAAAATAGGCTGGAGAGAAGCTTCTCCAGCCTGCGGATGTGGACGCTATTCGCCAGCGCCCTTTTTGAAAATGAAAAAGCAATACTCCCGCAAAAAAAGCGCTGACGGAGGACAATTGAGAGCAAAAAGGGGGATCTACTGTTCAAGTCTCACCAGTTGCTCTGAAACGCCCATAAAAATCTTTTGTTTCAAAGAAAAAAGCCGAGCCAAAAAAGCCCGGAAACGGTTGATGCGCCTGGCTTTTTGCCAGACGCATCTATACCGTCATGTCTTTATGGTCGGAGTGAGGTGATTCGAACACCCGGCATCTTGCTCCCAAAGCAAGCGCGCTACCAACTGCGCTACACCCCGATACAGAATTCACTTGACACGGCAAAACTGTTTTTAATAGCCCTAATAGTATAATGGATTTCCTACCGAAAGTCAACGGGGCGGTTGCATAGGCTATTCCAACTTTTGTAGGACTACAATACATGTTTGACAGTAGAAGAAAAAAGATATGAGAGATAGGGTCTCATGTGCTAAAGTTAAGCTACCACACTACAACTTGGCGAAAGGAGACCACATCCCTCATGAGCAGAAGTATAACACAGGACATGGCATATCGGCAAATCCCTAATGAAGTACGCGGAGAAATACGGTGTCAGTCGCGCAAGCCGGAAGTACAGCAAAAGCCGGTCGTACATCTACTTCCGCATACCCCGCTGCACAACAGCAAAGTCGAACGCAGTCACCGCGAGGGTCAGAAACATTGCTATTCCTGCCACACCTTTACTCCTTGGACGATTTCGCGAAACAGCTTGCTCTCCATAATCGTCGTTCCAGCAGCTTCCCCATGAGACCTCTCCACCGACTTTCTTCCGCGCGGCTTGCTGTCCTATTGGTTTGGCAAGCGCGCAAACGGTTGCATAACAGCGGGAAAAGACCTATAATAAAGGCATCAACCATAAAGGAGCGTGCCCTATGAGTGGTATGAAAAATATCTCTAAAAACGAAGTGATGTCCCTGGCAGCGCAGATCAGCTATCAGGACGGTCAGGTGGTCAGCAAAACGCTGGCGCAGAATAACGCGGTGAGCCTGACGCTTTTCTCCTTTGAAAAAGGCGAGGAGATCAGCACCCACGCCTCCGGCGGCGACGCCATGGTGCAGGTGCTGGAGGGCACCGGTCGCTTTACAGTCGATGGCGTTCCGCACATTCTGCATGAGGGCGAAAGCATCATCATGCCCGCCGGTATCCCCCACGCGGTCTATGGCGAGGAACGCTTCAAGATGCTGCTGACCGTCATTTTCTAAGGCACTTACCCTTTCCGTCCCCCTGCGGCAGACGCCACTTTCGGCATCTGCCGCCTTGTTTTTGCAGGAAAGTTTATTATGAATTTCAGCATTTTAATAAGCAAGGCAAAATCTTCCTCCATACGCGGTCATATCCTGCAAGATCTGTTCATATCCCGCAAACTGCGCGCATCACTCCTCTGTTCATAATGCAGCCCTGCAGAAAAAGCGCATTGACATTTCCCCCGTCGGCACATACAATAGTAAAAATACGGTAGGAAAACCGTTATTCTGTGCTGAAAAAGAGAAAGAGGGTTTGACCTGTGGAAAACGGTATGCAAAAGCGCTACGGACTGTTCACCGCCATCTCAATGGTGGTCGGCATTGTCATCGGCAGCGGAATTTTCTTTAAGGCGACCAAGGTGCTGGCAAACAACAACGGCGATATGGGGCGCAGCCTGCTTACCGTCGGCATCGTCGGGGCGATCATGTTGGTCTGCTCCTTTGTATTCGCCAATCTTGCCGCCCGCCACGAAAAGGTAAACGGCGTGGTGGATTACGCTGAGGCTGCGCTGGGACGGGGCTACGCCTACTATGTGGCGTGGTTTATGACACTCATCTACTACCCCACCATTACCAGCACGCTGGGCTGGGTCACGGCGCAGTACCTTGGGGTGCTGTTCGGGTTCCCCGTGGCAGGCATGACGCACTTTTGGGTCGGCTTCGGTATCCTGCTGGCAGATGGGCTTATCAATGCCTACGCGCCCCGACTGGCGGGTAAATTGCAGGTCTCGGCAACGGTCATCAAGCTGGTTCCCCTGCTGCTGATGGCGATTGTCGGCACCATTGTGGGGCTTGGCAATGGGCTGTCGCTGGAGGCTTTCGGCAGCGCCAGTCGGGAGATCGCCTCGCAGGGCAGCGGGCTGATGGGCGCTATCGTGGCGTTTGCCTTTGCCTACGAGGGCTGGATCATCGCGACCTCCATCAACAGCGAGCTGCACAACGCCAAGAAAAACCTGCCGCTGGCGCTTTCGCTCGGTGCGTTGATCGTGGTCGTCATCTACATGGCGTACTTTGTGGGGCTTTGCGGTACCATGACCACCGCCGAGATGATTGCTGCGGGCGATATGCTGCCGGAAAAGGCTTTTGGCAATCTGTTCGGTCCGGCAGCAGGCACCATTGTATTCGTGTTCATTGTCATCAGCTGTTTGGGCACCACCAACGGCTTGATGATGGGCTGTGCCCGCGGCGCCTACACGCTGGGCGTCCGCGGCGAGGGCATTGCCCCGCAGTTCTTTGCCAAGGTGGATAAAAGAACCGGCATGGCGACCCATTCCGCGTGGTTCGGTATTTTCATTGCGCTGCTGTGGTACGCCTACTGGCACTTCTTCTTTATTCACGGCATGGGGCCTGCCTTCTTCAACTGGGAACCTGACGAGCTGCCGATCATCACGCTGTACGCGGCATATATCCCCATGTTCATTTCGGTCATGGCAAATGCCCGCAGCAGCAAGCCCCTCATGCGCTATCTCCTGCCGGTCATTGCCATCGCGGGCTGCTGCTTCATGGTATACTGCGCCTTTGCCGCCTACGGGGTGCAGGGGCTGTACTATCTGGGCTTCTTCGCAATGGTCATCGCCATCGGTGCGGTGGTGCGGCTGGCAAAGGGCAAGGGTCAGATCCAACCAGAAAGTAAATAAGCATCTTCAATCCGGTCTGGCGTCTCGCCCGACCGGATTTTTACAAATTCAGACAGGTTCTAAGCATAGAGGCGGCTCCCCGCAGGGAGCCGCCTTTACTATTTTTGCTATAATGGAATTACTGGGCATCTACCTCAGCCATATGACCGATGAGATCCAGCAGCTTGTTGCTGTAGCCCCACTCGTTGTCATACCAGGAAACCAGCTTCACAAAGTGATCGTTCAGCATGATGCCGGCTTTGGCATCAAAGATGGAGGTATGAGGATCGGAATAGAAGTCGGAGGAAACAACGTCCTCGTCGGTGTAATCCATAATGCCCTTCAGCTCGCCCTCGCAGGCAGCCTTTACAGCCTTGCAGATCTCCTCATAGGTGGTGGGCTTGGCAAGGGAGCAGGTCAGGTCCACAACGGAAACATCAAGGGTGGGAACACGGAAGGACATGCCGGTCAGCTTGCCCTTCAGGTCGGGAATGACCAGAGCGCAAGCCTTGGCAGCGCCGGTGGAGGAAGGAATGATGTTGCCGGCAGCCGCACGACCACCACGCCAGTCCTTCTTGGAAGCGCCGTCAACGGTTTTCTGGGTACCGGTGGTGGAGTGTACGGTGGTCATCAGACCCTCCACGATACCAAAGTTATCGTTGATGACCTTCGCCAGAGGCGCGAGGCAGTTGGTGGTGCAGGAGGCGTTGGAAACGACCTTCATATCCTTGGTGTAGGTGTTCTGGTTGACGCCCATAACAAAGGTGGGAGTCTCGGAATCCTTGGCGGGAGCGGAGATGATGACCTTCTTGGCGCCGCCCTCCAGGTGGGCTTTGCACTTCTCGGTGGTGGTGAATACGCCGGTGGATTCTACTACATAGTCAGCGCCTACCTTGCCCCACGGGATCTCAGCGGGGTTCATCAGGTCAAAGACCTCGATGGCTTTGCCGTTGACGGTGAATTTCTCGTCCTTGATCTCCACGGTGCCCTTAAAGCGGCCATGGATCGTATCGTACTTGGTCATATAAACCATGTAGTCACGGTTGATGGCGGGATCGTTGATCGCAACCACCTCGTACTTTTCCGGCTGCTCCATGGCGGCGCGGAACACCAGTCTGCCGATACGACCAAAGCCGTTGATACCGATCTTGATTGCCATAAAAAATCTCTCCTTACAGTTTTATTTTAGGGAATATTGCTTACATTGTCTATTTTATAACATTCTTTTATAAACTGCAATAGTTTTTCCCATGGAAGTATAACAAATTATACCCGTTTTGGCAACGGATATTTAGGTTCGACGCCAAAGAAGCGGAAATAATAGCAGAGATATTCCCGTTCTCTGTAAATAAGTGGTGACATTAGGTCATATTTGTGGTAAGATGGTTTTGTCGAATTATGTCGAAAAGGAGGTGGACGCATGGAAAAGGAGCAGCTGGAGCTTGCCCCGCACAGCGCGCTGGCGCTTTCCGCCGCCATGCGTCTGCCGCTTTCCGATCTGTTCAGCCAAATCCGCGCCATTGCCGCCCGCGAGGAAATACTGACGCCCTTTCTGCGGCAGCAACTGGAAACCCTGCTGCGGGATAGCTACCGCCTGCTTCGGCTGGCGGATAGCCTTGCCGCCGCCGAAAGCTACGAGCTGACCGAGACCGCCGCCGAGGTGTTCCCTCTGTGGCAGGAGCTGGGACGCGGGCTGGAGGCGACACGGCTGCTGCTGGGGGCAAACGGGCATACCCTGCGCTACGAGCTGCCGGAGGAGGGCGACCTGCTGCGGGGCGATGCCGAAATGCTGATGCGTGCCATTCTGCACCTCATCTGCAACGGGCTGGCGGCGGGCGATGCCGCGGCGCCCGTCACGGTGCGGGGCAGCACTGCCGGCAGCTTCGCCCTCATCACCGTCACCGATGAGGGGCGGGGGATCCCGCCGGAGCAGATGGAAGCGGTATTTACCCCCTACGAATCCCGCGACCGGGACGGGCTGCCCTACCAGTCCCCCGGGCTGGGTCTGCCGCTGGCTCGGCGGGTGCTGGAGGCACACGGCGGCTCCCTGCGGCTGGTCAGCGGCGAAAACGGCACCACCGCCATCTGCTCGCTGCCGCTGTATAAGGGCGCCGAGGGCGCCCTGCGCCACCCCGTGCCGCGCTACCTCGATGATCTCTACTCCCCCATTTACACCGTGCTGTGCGACTATCTCGCACCGCCATGGCCCTACCCCGAAAACTGAATTACCAAGCGGAGCCGCCTGCGGGCGGCTCTTTTTGTTGACTTCCCGCTTCCCTGCTGGTACTATCTATTTATATCACATGGGAAACGGGGTAACTGACGATATGAAAATTGCTGTTATCACCGGCGCTTCCGCCGGCATCGGGCGGGAGCTGGTGTACGCCATTGATAAAGAAGCTGCCTACGATGAGATCTGGGTCATTGCCCGCCGTCGGGAACGGCTGGAGGAGCTGCGCGCCGGCTGCCGCAATCCGCTGCGTCCGGTACCGCTCGATCTGGGAACGGAGGACGCCCTGCGGGAATACGAAGCGCTGCTGCAAAAGGAACAGCCGGAGGTTGCCCTGCTGGTCAATGCCGCGGGCTGCGGCTCCTTTGGTCCCTTTGCGGAATGTGACCTCGCCAAGCAGGAAAACTCCATACGGCTAAATGTACTGGCGCTCACCGCCCTGTGCCGTCTGACGCTCCCCTACATAAAGACGGGCGGCAGCATCATCAATCTCGGCTCCAACTCGGCGTGGCAACCGGTGCCCTATCAGGCGGTGTACGGCGCGGGCAAAAGCTATGTTCTCAGCTTTTCCCGCGCGCTGGGGCGGGAGCTGCGCCCCCGAGGAATCCATGTCATGTGTGTCTGCCCCGGTTGGATCAAAACCGAGTTTCAGGCAGCGGCGCAGCACGAGGAATATATCCGCTATGTTGACCGCTGGTACACTGCCGAAGCGGTCGCCGCGCAGACCGTCAAGGATCTCCGCAAGAAAAAGGCCGTCTCCATTCTGGGCGCGCCGGTACGCCGGCAGGTACGGCTGGTCAAGCTGCTGCCGGTACGCTGGGTCATGGGAATCTGGTGCCGCCAGCAGGGAATTGAATAGCAATAAATCAGTGGCAGCCGGAGGGAGTCTCCGGCTGTTTTTCCCGTGCAGCACAATATGAGGCATTGACGAAAAAGCGCTGCTGCGCTAAAATAAAATGGAATAGGTGTTTATTGCGGTAAGCACCCGAAAGATCCGAATGGAGGAACGCCCATGAAAGAAGTAAAATCCCCCAAAAAACCGCTTATTTACTACTATTGCATCGTTCTGCTGGTGCTGATGGTATTCAACTCCTTTATCCTGCCGCTGTTTGCCAAGCAGCAGGTAAAAGAGGTGGATTACGGTACCTTTATGACGATGACCGAAAACGGAGAGATCGGCAAGGTGGAGATCGAGAGCAATCAGATCCTCTTTACCGACAAGGAAGGTAAAACCATCTATAAAACCGGCGTTATGAACGACCCGAACCTCACCGAGCGTCTGCACGCCTCCGGCGCCGAATTTGCCAGTGAGATCGTGGAGGAAGCCTCGCCGCTGATGAGCTTCTTCCTGACATGGATACTGCCTATCGTCATCTTTGTTGCCGTGGGGCAGCTGCTTTACAAAAAGATATGTGAAAAGATGGGCGGCGGTCCCAATTCCATGATGTTCGGGCTGGGCAACAGCAACGCCAAGGTGTATGTACCCTCTACCGACGGCGGTATCCGCTTTGCCGATGTAGCCGGCGAGGACGAAGCAAAGGAAAACCTGCAGGAGATCGTCAACTATCTGCATGACCCCAGCAAGTACAAGGCAATCGGCGCTTCCATGCCCAAGGGTATTCTGCTGGTGGGACCTCCCGGAACCGGTAAAACCATGCTTGCCAAGGCCGTGGCAGGGGAAGCCGGGGTTCCGTTCTTTTCCATCTCCGGCTCCGAATTTGTGGAAATGTTTGTTGGCATGGGTGCTTCCAAGGTGCGCAACCTGTTTGACCAAGCAAAGGAAAAGGCGCCCTGCATTGTATTCATTGACGAGATTGACGCCATAGGAAAAAAACGCAGCGGCGGTCAGTACGGCGGCAACGATGAGCGTGAGCAGACCCTCAACCAGCTCCTCACCGAGATGGACGGCTTTGAGGGCAACAACGGTGTAATTATCCTTGCCGCAACCAACCGTCCCGAATCGCTTGACCCTGCCCTTACCCGTCCCGGACGCTTTGACCGCCGGGTGCCGGTGGAGCTGCCCGACCTGCTGGGACGCGAGGCTATCCTGAAGGTTCATGCCAAAAAGGTGGCGATTGAGGACAATATCGACTTTACCGCCGTTGCACGCATGGCTTCCGGTGCTTCCGGCGCCGAGCTTGCCAATATTGTAAACGAGGCCGCTCTGCGTGCCGTGCGCAGCGGGCGGGATAAGGTCAGCCAGTCCGATCTGGAGGAAAGCATCGAGGTCGTCATTGCCGGCTACCAGAAGAAGAACGCGATCCTGACCGACCATGAAAAGTGGATCGTCTCCTACCACGAGATCGGTCACGCGCTGGTGGCGGCTTGCCAAAGCCACTCCGCGCCGGTGCAGAAGATCACCATTATCCCCCGCACCTCCGGCGCGCTGGGCTATACCATGCAGGTCGATGAGGGCAACCATTACCTGATGACCAAGCAGGAGATCGAAAACAAGATTGCCACCCTTACCGGCGGTCGCGCCGCGGAGGAAGTGAAGTTCGACTCCATCACCACCGGCGCCTCCAATGATATCGAGCAGGCGACCCGTCTGGCACGCGCCATGCTGACCCAGTACGGCATGAGCGATGAATTTGACATGGTGGCGCTGGAAACGGTGAACAACCAATACCTCGGCGGGGATACCTCCCTTGCCTGCTCCGCCGGCACGCAGGCGGAGATCGACCGGCTGGTCGTTTCCATCGTAAAGAAGCAGCACGAGAAAGCCAGCCGGATCC
>JBNMIL010000056.1:0-11334 GCA_050873265.1 Angelakisella sp.
ATAAATAAGCTGAATATGTGCCCGTAGCTCAGTTGGATAGAGTGTCAGACTCCGACTCTGAAGGTCGTGCGTTCGAATCGCATCGGGCATACCAAACAAAAGAGACGCCGTATGGCGTCTCTTTTGTTTGGTATTGGGGAACATTTCGCCCGTGCGGCTTCTTAAGTTCCTGCCCTGATGAAATGCGAAAGACAACCTTACGGTTTTCTTTCACACTATCTTTCCCCCTTAGACGGCAGTCCTTCTCCCTTTTGCACACAGTAAAGCTAAAATTGTTTATCAAGGGCGCGCGCTTTCTTGCGGGCGTCTTTTCTTGTTTGGTATTTGGGAACATATCGCCCGTGTGGATTTTTAGGTTCCTGCCCTGATGAAACGCGAAAGACAACCTTACGGTTTTCTTTCACTCCTTCTTTCCGCTTGACCGGCTTTTCAGAACCTTATTATAGGGCTATAGCGTTTTCAGCACATCAGCGACCCGTCGGCAGTGGTTGGGGAACATGTCCCGCAGCTCCTGCACCGCGTTATCCATCATGTAGGGGTGTCCTACCAGCGAAAGAATAGGAATATCATTATAATTGTCGCCGAAGGACATGACCTCCCCCGGCTTGACCCCCATCGCCTTGCAGATGAGCTTCAGTCCGGCACCTTTATCGGCAATGGTAAAATCAATCCACTGCGCCCCCGCGACCGCCACCTGAAAGATCCCGCCCCAGCGCCCGCGGAAATGTTCGATCACTGCGTCGGTCCCGCGGCGGCTGAATGCCGAGACCTTGATGATCTCCTCCGGAATATCCTCGGGGTCTGTCACCACCTCGGTGTTATTCCCCACATCTTCCCGCATATGGCGCAGGTATTCCTCATCACGGGTACACACATAGCAGGTGTTTTCGCCGCTCGCGTTGATCTCGCACTCCGGCGTTTCCATAATGTCCCTGCACAGCCGCACCGCCTCGGCACGGTCCATAGGCACCTTGCCCCACACCGGTCCCGGGGCGCCCGGTCCAAACACCACCGACCCGTTTTCGCAGATGTAGGCGATCTCATTCTGCACCGGTGCAAAAAGCCGCCGCAGGCTGTGGTACTGCCTGCCGCTGGCGGGGCAGAACAGAATTCCCTTTTCCCGCAGCCGCGCGATCTCCCGCAGCGTTTCGTCGTCAATGGCGGTCTCCGCCCCGTGCAGCAGCGTACCGTCTATATCACAAGTCACCAGCCGGATCATTGCCCTCATTCCTCCCCTTTTGCTCTTTTTCGGGCATTATTATAGCATGGTTCACCCTCTTTCGGCTACTTCCGCCGGATTTTTTTG
Source organism: Angelakisella sp. (assembly GCA_050873265.1). Lineage (GTDB taxonomy): Bacteria > Bacillota > Clostridia > Oscillospirales > Ruminococcaceae > Angelakisella. Next base: position 1,307 of record JBNMIL010000056.1, read on the forward strand.
CACAATATGGCGAATTTATTGTTCATGTTCAACAATTTATGTATATTAGTATAGTTATAAATGTCATAATTGACAAACATTAGACCAAGTACTATAATGAAGTAAAGTTCCGGCAAGGTTTTTGTAAAGTATTTGTAAAGCGCTTGCCTGCTTTGGTTCACAATGATCGCCGCCACCGGCGGCGGTTATAAAAAAGTAATATGGAGGAGAAAAAACAATGAAAAAAGCACTGTCTATGCTGCTGGCTGTCATCATGGTCCTCACCCTGATGGTCGGCTGCGGCGAGAAGCCCGCACCCGAGCCCAACCAGGAGCTCTCCGCTGTCCAGCAGATCATTAAGGAAGCGGAAGGCATGACTCTTGAGGAGCTGGCGAAAAAGGCGATCGAAGAGTCCAACGGCAAGACCTTCTACGGCGTGGGCAACTCCAGCCGTGGTAAGAGCGCCCTGCCCCTGTTCATCGAGTATCTGCAGTCCATCGACTCCAGCTACACCCTGAACTTTGAGTGGCAGCAGCCCAAGAACAACAAGATCTTTGAGCAGCTCACCGCTGACTCCCTGAAGGACACCGGCACCTTTGCCATGACCCTCATTCAGGACGGCAACCAGATCGAGAGCAAGATGGTCCAGACCGGTATTCTGGATACCTTTATCCCCAAGGACTGGGCGGATGCCAACAACACCACCGCTGATGCCTACGAGGGCTATCTGCCCCTGCAGACCCTCAATAAGGTCTTTATGTACAACTGCACCGGCGAAAAGACCTATGACAATGTCTGGGACTTTGTAGCCGAGGGCGAGCACGGTCTGTTCATGGGCATCGATTCCGAGATCGTGGGCAAGAACTTCCTGTACATGCTCACCCGTGACGATTATTCCACCATGCTCAAGACCGCTTTTGAGGCGCTTTCCGCTGAGGAGCAGGCTTACTTCCAGCCCACCATCGATGCCATGGCTTCCGATGCCGCGAACCTCGGTCTGACCGAGAACGCCAAGTACGGTCTTGCCTGGATCAAGCTGTGGGTCGGCAGCTACAACGAGCAGACCGATGACGGTCCTATCTGCAACACCCTGGTTTCCGATTCCGCTACCGATCAATTCGGTCTGCTGGTTTACTCCAAGCTGCGTTCCGTTGAGGAATCCGCTACCGTTTCCAAGAACAACATCAAGGTCGCTGCCTATCAGGACGACTATACCGGCATCGGCGGCTATGGCTACTGCCATTACCTGTTCGTTACCGATAACAGCCCCCTGCCCTGGACTGCCTGCGCCTTCATCGCCTACATGACCTGCACCACCGACGGCTTCTCCGCCTGGGGCAAGGATATGGGCGGCTATTCCTCCAACCCGACCGTTGCTGCCGGCACCGAGGAGAAGTATCATCATCAGGAAGGCGGCTATGTTGACGGTGTCAACACCTTCGACTGCAAGAACGACCGCGGCTATGACTGGTGGGTCAATGACGGTCAGCTCGTTCTCGAAGATCCCGCTTACTGCGCTTCCGTTGCCTTCACTGTAGGCAGCTGGATCGAGGTTCTGGATAAGTACAGTGCCGGCTGATAAAACGGCCACGCGCTTATCCCTGCGATCTGTTAAGAAGTAAAGAGCGCGCCCCCGGATCGCGTCCAACCGCCGCGTCGGGGGCGTTTCCCTTTTACAGCCCCCACTCCCCACAAGAGAGGTGATTTCCCTACCATGAAACAAGCCGCAGCTTTGCAGGCCAATCCCGCCGCCGTGCGGCGCAATAAGGTCAAGACCTTCTTTTCCAAGCCTCACAATGTTATCCTGCTGCTCATGGGCATCGTGCTCACCATCACCACGGTAGCTCCTATCATTGCCATCGTGCAGGATACCTTCAAGATCCACCCCGGCACCATTGATGCCTACCTTGCCGGCACTTCCCAGGGCTACACGCTGGTCAACTATACCGACCTGTTCACCAGCCCCCTTGCCAAGGCAAACCTCTGGACGCCTCTGCTGAATACCGTCCTGCTTTCGGTCGGCTCCTGCATCGTTGCCATTCTGTTCGGCGGGGTGTTCGCGTTCCTCATCACGCGTACCAATCTTTCCTGCCGCAAATACTTAAGCTCCATTTTCATCTTCCCCTACATCATGCCCCAGTGGACTCTGGCGGTCGTGTGGCAGAACCTTTTTAACTCCAATGCCGTTACCGGCACCAGCAACGGTCTGCTCGCCTCCCTGTTCAATGTCCAGATGCCCCTGTGGTGGTGCAAGGGTCTGTTCCCCAGCCTGATCGTTCTGGGCATGCATTACGCGCCCTTTGCCTATATCCTCATTGGCGGCATTTTCCGCAATATGGACGCGAACCTGGAGGAAGCCGCCACCATTCTGGATACTCCCAAGTGGAAAACGATGTTCCGCATCACCCTGCCTATGGTCAAGCCCGCTATCCTTTCCACCATTCTGCTGGTGTTCGGCAGCTCCATGGGCTCCTACCCCGTCCCGCACTATCTGGGACTTGCCACCCTTTCCACCAAGTATGTATCCATGAACTCCAAGTACACCGGCGAAGCCAGTATCCTCGCCATCATCATGATGATCTTCGGCGTTGCCATCATGCTGCTCAACCAACGCAGCCTTAAGAGCCGCAAGAACTATACCACCGTCACCGGCAAATCCGGTCAGATCTCCAAGATCAACCTGGGGCGCACCGGCCGTGTGGTCATCGCCGTTATCCTTATCATCATCACCTTCTTCACCAGCATCTTCCCCATCATCTCCTTCGCGTTTGAGACCTTCCTGCCCAACCCCGGCGATTACAGCTTCCTGTACACCGGCGATCCCAACAACCTGACCACCAAGTGGTGGGTCACCAGCGAAAATGTCACCGAAAACGGTATGTACGGGCAAAAGGGTATTCTTTACAATAACACCATCTGGACGGCGTTCAAGGGCACCATGCTCGTCAGCGTCAGCTGCGCGCTCATCGCCGGCACCATCGGCACCCTCATCGGCTACGCCGTCAGCAAGAACCGCCGCAGCCGCTGGGCAAACTATGTCAACAGCGTCGCGTTCCTGCCCTACCTCATGCCGTCCATCGCGGTGGGCGTTGCGTTCTTCATTCTGTTCTCCAATAAGTATTTCAATCTGTTCAATACCTACGCCCTGCTTATCATCGCGGGTACCATTAAGTACATTCCCTTTGCCAGCCGCAGCTCGCTCAATTCCATGCTGCAGCTCTCCGGCGAGATCGAGGAAGCCGCTGTCATTCAGGACGTCCCCTGGATCAAGCGCATGACCCGCATCATCATTCCCATTCAGAAGTCCTCCATCATCAGCGGCTATCTGCTGCCGTTTATGACCTGCCTGCGAGAGCTGAGCCTCTTTATGCTGCTGTGCGTACAGGGCTTCATTCTCTCCACCACGCTGGATTACTTCGATGAAATGGGTCTGTATGCGTTCTCCAGCGGCATCAACCTGATCCTCATCGTCACCATTCTCATCTGTAACGCCCTGGTCAACAAGGTCACCGGAGCCAGCCTTGATAAGGGAATAGGAGGTTAAACCATGCCAGAAATCAAACTTGAACACATCACCAAGCGTTGGGGCAAATTCTACGCGGTGGAGGACCTGAACCTCACCATCGCCGATAACTCTTTCGTTACGCTGCTGGGGCCCTCCGGCTGCGGCAAAACCACCACCCTGCGTATGATCGCGGGTCTGGAGACCCCCACCAGCGGGCGCATCACCATCGGCGATCAGGTCGTATTCGACAGCGCCATGGGCATCAATGTCCCCGCCAACAAGCGCCGCGTCGGCTTCCTGTTCCAGAACTACGCCCTGTGGCCCAACATGACCGTTTACGAGAACATCTCCTTCGGTCTTACCAATGTCAAGGAAGCACTGCCCAAGATCGACTTCGAGACCCGCATCAACGCCCGTCTGGCGGAGATCCTTTCCGCCCCCGCCGAGGTCACCAAGGTGCTGGAGGAATGTCGGGATAAAAAGGGCAAGCTGGACGACAAAAAGGCGCTGCTCAAACTCATTGACGCTTTCACCATCAGCCAGTTCACCGCCAAAAAGCTGCTGGGCTACCACCTGGAGGACGGCAAAGATGTCAGCGCCGAAGCCGCCGCCCTGCGGGAGAAGGCGGAAGCCGCCCGTAAATCGCTCGAAGCCTCCGGCGGCAGCTACGATGCCGATTATGCCATCTATAAGGACGGCATGCCCATCACCGAGGTGCGCAAGCTCACCAAGGAGGAGATCGACCTCACCGTGCGCCGTGTCGCCCGCATCGTCAAGATCGGTATGTTTATGGACCGCTACCCCGCCGAGCTTTCCGGCGGACAGCAGCAGCGTGTCGCCATCGCCCGTACCCTCGCGCCGGAGCCCTCCGTCCTGTTTATGGACGAACCGCTCTCCAACCTCGATGCCAAGCTGCGTCTGGAAATGCGCTACGAGCTGCAGCGCCTGCATGTCGAGACCGGCTCCACCTTTGTCTATGTTACCCACGACCAGATGGAAGCCATGACCCTCGCCACCCAAATCTGCCTGATCAATAACGGCGTTTTGCAGCAGTACCAGCCGCCCCTTACCGTCTACGGTCACCCGCAGAACCTCTTTGTCGCGGATTTCGTCGGCAATCCCTCCATCAACTTTGTGGAGGCAAAGGGTACCCAGCAGGCAGACGGCAGCATCGCCCTCGATATTCTGGGCGGCGTCAAAGCCGTGTTCCGTCCCAAGGACGGTCTGGACCTCGCCGCGTGGTTTGCCGAGCGTGACCGCAAGGCTGCCGAGCGCGCCGCCGAGCGCCTTGCCAAATCGCAGGAAAAGGGCTATGTGGAAAAGGGCAACAAGGACGAACCGTTCCGCTACCACATTGCCAAGGTCGAGGAGGAGGACGACTCCCTGCAGGAGGAACCCGTCCTCACCAATGAGGATCTCGTCCTCGGTATCCGTCCCGAGTTCCTCAATATCACCGGCGAAGCGCCCCTCAAGGGCGAGATCTACGGTGCCATGCCCACCGGCATGGAATCCACCATCAAGGTCTATGTCAACGGCTTCCTGCTCACCGGCGTGGTGTTCGGCAGCAGCCTGTTCACCATTGGCGAGCAGCACAGCGTCAGCTTCACCGGTCACCACATCATGCTGTTCGACCGCCAAAGCGGCGACTGCATCGCCCTCGGCTCGCTGGAGACCCTGTAATTTTCTCCCCCAATAGCAGCATAAAGCGCCCCCGCTCCTTTTTTCGGAGCGGGGGCGCCGTTTTTCTTTTTCACTTTTCCCGCGGCGCAGAACCGGCGGGCGCCCCCTCCGCTTGCCGTCGCGCCGTCTCCGCTTCGCTTCGGGGGACGGCGCTCCCCGCTTCGGGTGCGCCCGCCGTCTTTTCCTCTTTTACTTTTCCAGCTTCTCTACGCCCAGCGTCGCCTTTTCGCCGTTCAGGTCCCACTCCTTGGTGTAGCCCACGGGGGTACCCACGGTCAGGCTCTCCGCCAGCGTCGCGCCGGTGATCTCCGCCTTTCTCGCCTCGGCAACAGCAGTCACCTTCTCGCTGCCCTCCATGGTGATGCGGATATGATCCGTCACCTCAAAGCCCGCTTCCTTGCGCATCGTCTGCACCTTGCTGATGATCTCGCGCATGAAGCCCTCCTCAATAAGCGCGGGGGTCAGCACGGTATCAATGGCAACGGTGATGTCACGGTCGGATACGGTATAGAAGCCCTCCCGCTGCGTCGTCTCGATCAGCAGGTCGTCGGCGGTCAGCTCCACCGCGCCCTCGCCAAAGTCGAAGCAGAGCTTGCCCTCGCTGTCCAGAATGGCTTTCGCGGCACGGCCGTCCAGGTTCGCCAGCGCCTCACGGATCTTGCCCAGCTGCTTGCCGTACTTGGGGCCCACGGTCTTCAGCTGCGGCTTAAAGTTGTAGCTTACAAAGCCCTCCACCTCTTTGGTGAAGATGACCTCCTTGATATTCAGCTCCTCGCGGATAATATCCATATAGAAGCCGTCCAGATCCTTATCCGCCTTCACATACATCTCGGCAAGGGGCTGGCGGTTCTTGCGGTTGGCGCCGTTGCGGGCGGCGCGTCCCAGCTCCACGATGCGGATGATCTCGTCCATCTTGGCTTCCAGCTCTTTATCGATCCACTTCTCCTCCACGGTGGGGAAGTCGCACAGATGGATACTCTCTGGCGCGGTCTTATCCACACTGCGCACAAGGTTCTGGTAGATCGCCTCGGCAAGGAACGGCACCATGGGCGCCGCCGCCTTGGCAATGGTCACCAGCGCGGTGTACAGCGTCATGTAGGCAGCCACCTTGTCGGCTTCCATGCCCGCCGCCCAGTAGCGTTCCCGCCCGCGGCGCACATACCAGTTGCTCATCTCGTCCACAAAGCCCTGCAGCGCCTTTGCCGCCTCGGGGATCCGGTAATTCGCCAGATGGTCGTCCACCGCCTGCACCGTGCTGTAAAGGCGGCTGAGCAGCCAGCGGTCCATCACCGTCAGGTCGTCGGGGTTCAGGGTGTATTTCGTCGCGTCAAAGTTGTCAATGTTCGCGTACAGCACAAAGAAGGCATAGGTATTCCACAGCGTCCCAATGAACTTGCGCTGCCCCTCAATGACCGCCTTGCCGTGGAAGCGGTTGGGCAGCCACGGGGCGGAGTTGATATAGAAATACCAGCGGATCGCGTCGGCGCCGTAGGTCTCCAGCGCCTCAAAGGGATCGACGGCGTTGCCCTTGGATTTGCTCATCTTCTGCCCGTTCTCGTCCTGTACATGTCCCAGCACGATAACATTCTTAAAGCAGGCACGGTTGAACATCAGCGTGGAAATGGCGTGCAGCGAATAGAACCAGCCGCGGGTCTGATCCACCGCCTCGCTGATAAAGTCGGCGGGGAACTGCGCCTCGAACAGCTCCTTGTTCTCAAAGGGATAGTGGTGCTGTGCAAAGGGCATGGAGCCGGAATCAAACCAGCAGTCGATGACCTCCGGCACGCGGTGCATCTTCTTGCCGCACTTGGGGCAGCGGATCGTCACGGCATCGATGAAGGGACGGTGCAGCTCGATCTCCTCGGGGCAGTCGTCGCTCATTTCCTTCAGCTCTTTGATGGAGCCGACCGCATGGCGCTCGCCGCATTCGCACTCCCAGATATTGAGGGGGGTGCCCCAGTAACGGTTGCGGCTCAGTCCCCAGTCCTGGATATTCTCCAGCCAGTCGCCGAAGCGTCCCTTGCCGATGCTCTCGGGGATCCAGTTGATGGTATTGTTGTTGCGGATCAGGTCGTCCTTTACCGCCGTCATCTTAATGAACCAGCTCTCACGGGCATAGTACAGCAGGGGGGTATCACAGCGCCAGCAGAAGGGATAGTCATGCTCGAACTTGGGCGCGTCGAACAGCAGACCGCGGCTCTCCAGATCCACCAGCACCTTGGGGTCGGCGTCCTTGACGAACAGCCCCGCAAAGGGTGTTTCCTCGGTCATCAGACCCTTGCCGTCCACGAACTGTACAAAGGGCAGGTCATAGCGGCGTCCCACCTGCGCGTCGTCCTCACCAAAGGCAGGCGCGATGTGGACGATGCCGGTACCGTCGCCCATGGTAACATAGTCGGCGCAGGTCACATAAAAGCCCTTTTTCTTCTGCTTTTCGGCGCACTCGGCAGCGCAGGCGAAAAGCGGCTCGTATTCCTTATGCTCCAGCGCGGTGCCGGGCATCTCCTCCAACACCTCATAGGCGGGGGCGTCCTCAGTCTTCAGCTTGCCCAGCACGGTATCCAGCAGCGGCTGCGCCATGTAATAGGTGTAGCCGTCGGCAGCCTTTACCTTGCAGTAGGTGTCCTTGGGGTTCACACACAGCGCCACATTGCTGGGCAGCGTCCAGGGGGTCGTCGTCCACGCCAGGAAATAGGCGTCCTCGCCCTTTACCTTAAAGCGCACAATGGCACTGCGCTCCTTTACTGCCTTATAGCCCTGCGCCACCTCGTGGCTGGAAAGCGGGGTCCCGCAGCGGGGGCAGTACGGCACGATCTTAAAGCCCTTATACAGCAGCCCGCGGTCATAAATGCTCTTCAGCGCCCACCATTCGCTCTCGATGTAGTTGTTATCATAGGTGACATAGGGGTTGTCCATATCCGCCCAGAAGCCCACGGTGCGGGAAAAGTCCTCCCACATGCCCTTGTACTTCCACACGCTCTCCTTGCAATGGGCAATAAACGGCTCCAGACCGTACTTTTCGATCTGATCCTTGCCGTCCAGCCCCAGCTTCTTTTCCACCTCCAGCTCCACGGGCAGACCATGGGTATCCCAGCCTGCCTTGCGGGGCACCATGTAGCCCTTCATGGTGCGGTAGCGGGGGATCATATCCTTGATGACACGGGTCAGCACATGCCCGATGTGGGGCTTGCCGTTTGCCGTGGGGGGACCGTCATAAAAGACATACGGCGTCCCCTTTTTGCGGGAATCAATGCTCTTTTCAAAGATATGCTCCTCCTCCCAGAAGGCTTCTATCTTCTTTTCCTGCTCCACAAAGTTCACATTGGGAGAAACGCTCTGATACATTTCGTCTGGCTCCTTTCGTTTTGCCTTTTGTTCCAATCGTTTTTTCTGTCTGCGGCAGGGCGGAAATAAAAAAGACGCCCGATCCCATAACAGGACGGAGCGCCACGCACTTCGCTTATCAACCACCTATTACGCCGCACAGGGTATGCGGGGACCCGCTAACGGGGGATCGCCGGAAAACCCTACTGACCGCGCGGCGTTCAGGTCTCAGCTCAGGAGTGATCTTCCCGCACCGGGCTTCGGCGCCGCGCTTTCACCGTCCGCGGCTCGCTATTGCCATCGCATTTCGGGGGTACTGTCTCCGTCACAGCCTTTTTGTATTAACGGGGCTATTTTAGCATAGTTTCCGCGGGATTGCAACCCCTCCCCCGCCATGCTATAATACCCACGGAAGAATATTTTTTATTGGAGGGAACCCTATGAAACTGGCAGAAGCCCTGCAGGAGCGCGCCGACCTCAACCGCCGCATCGAGCAGCTCCGCTATCGTCTGAATAACAATGTCCTGGTGCAGGAGGGCGAAAAGCCCGCCGAGGACCCCGCCGCCCTGCTGCGGGAGCTGGAGGAATGTCTCTCCCGTCTGGAATGGCTCATTGCCCGCATCAACCTGACCAACTGCGCCGTCAAGGTCGAGGGCAAGTCCCTCACCGAGCTCATCGCCCGCCGTGATGTGCTTTCCCTGCGGGCAGATGCCTACCGCCGTCTGGTGGAGGAAGCCAGCCAAAATACCCACCGCGCCACCCGCACTGAGATCAAGATCCTTTCCGCCGTCGATGTCCCCGCCCTGCAGCGGCAGGCGGACGAAGCCTCCCGCGAGCTGCGCCTGCTGGATAACACCCTGCAGGCGACCAACTGGACCTCCGACCTGATGGAATAAGTCCCCTTTCCTTGTCAATATGCGGGCGCTCCTCCACTCGCGTCGTGCTGACCCGCCGCCATGCGGCGGGCAGCCCTCCCCGCTGCGGAGCGCCCGCCAAACGGCACAGTGGTAGCTTTCGGGTGTGGGCGTGATCTCCGCGGCTGAGAATGAGTCCGCAAGCATTGGTTGTGCGAGGGCAGCACAGGGTTCGATTCCCTTTTTATCGTTACGCCCCGACAGTGCATGCATGTATCGTCACATTTTATCGTCATTCCCTATCGCCGACCGAAAGTGAGGGCGGGTACGGGGCTTTGCCGTTTATGCAGAAAGTCCGGCTTTGACCGGGCTTTTTCCTGTCCCTCCTACTCGGAGGAAGGATAGTTTACACAAGTCGCAAGCAAGGGGGCGCCCTCTCTTGCAGGTCGCCCCCTCTGACGAAAACGACCACACTGGGTCATTTTCATCATTCACCCCCTGCGGAGCGCCCTCCGGAAACTTAAGGCGCACGATGGTGCAGAGTTCTTTCCTCAAAACCATCTGCCGATGCTTTTGAGGATCACAGGAAAAGAATATTTCGCTTGCTGCGGCAAGCGCCCAAAGGCTCTGCCTTTGGAAACCGCAAGCCTTTTATAAAAGGCTTGACCGAAAACTCTACAAACCAA
>JBNMIL010000057.1:0-11284 GCA_050873265.1 Angelakisella sp.
GTGACCGGAGCCGGACTTGCGGGTATCGGCGACGGTAAAGACATTCTCGCCGCAGGTGATGGTGCCGCTGTCGCCCACCTGACCGCCCATTTCGGCATAGAACGGGGTGCGGGACAGAACGATCTGGGCGGCATCGCCCTCACCGAGAGCTTCGACCCGCTCGCCCTCATAGACAATGCCGAGGATCTCGGCTTCGGCGGTCAGGCTGTCGTAGCCGACAAAGTCCTCGCCGCCCTTGACACCTTTCAGGACATCTTCGACCCACGCCACATCGCCGACATTGCGGGCAGTGGCCTCGCGGGCGGTGGAGCGCTGTTTTTCCATCAGCGTCTTGTAGCCCTCCTCATCGACGGTGATGCCGCGCTCCTCGCACAGCTCACGGGTGAGGTCGATGGGGAAGCCGAAGGTATCATAAAGGCGGAACGCATCCTCGCCGGAGAAGACGGTCTTGCCCTCGGCGGTGAGCTTTTCCAGAATGGAATTGACCTGATCGAGACCGGCATCGATGGTGCGGGCAAAGCGCTCCTCCTCGACACGAATGGTCTTGACGATATAGTCACGGCGCTGCACCAGCTCGGGGTAGGCGCTCTCATTCTCGTGAATGACGGTATCGGCGACCTTGTACAGGAAAGGCTCGTGGACGCCGAGGAGACGACCGTGGCGGGCGGCGCGGCGCAGCAGACGGCGCAGCACATAGCCGCGGCCCTCATTCTGCGGGACGACGCCGTCGCAGATCATAAAGACGGTGGAACGGATATGGTCGGTGACAACGCGGATAGAGACATCTTTTTTCTCGTCCTGCTTGTAGGTGACGCCGGCGATCTCGCAGATCTTCTTCATGATGTTCTGGACGGTATCGACCTCGAAGAGGTTATCGACGCCCTGCATGATGCAGGCAAGGCGCTCCAGACCCATGCCGGTATCGATGTTCTTGTGCTCCAGCGGGGTGTAGCCGCCCTCGCCGTCGGAATTGAACTGGGTGAACACGAGGTTCCAGAACTCGACATAGCGGTCGCAGTCGCAGCCGACATGACAGTCGGGGCGTCCGCAGCCCTTTTCGGGTCCGCGGTCGAAGTAGATCTCGGAGCAGGGTCCGCAGGGACCGGAGCCGATCTCCCAGAAGTTATCCTCCTTGCCCAAACGAACCATATGGTCGGGGGCGACGCCGCGGCGTTTGGTCCAGATGTCATACGCCTCGTCATCGTCCTGATAGACCGAGACATAGAGCTTATCGACCGGCAGCTCCAGCTTTTCGGTGATGAACTCCCAAGCCCAGCGGGTCGCGTCCTCCTTGAAGTAATCGCCGAAGGAGAAGTTGCCCAGCATCTCAAAGTAGGTGCCGTGGCGGGCGGTCTTGCCGACATTTTCGATATCGGGGGTTCTGATGCACTTCTGGCAGCTGGTGGCGCGGAAGCTGCCGTTCGGCAGGAACTTCTGGCGGGTGAAATACTTTTTGAGGGGCGCCATGCCGGAATTGATGAGCAGGAGGCTTGCCTCATCCTGCGGCACCAGCGGCGCCGAGGGCAGACGGGTGTGCCCCTTGCTGACAAAGAATTCGAGGAAGGTCTCGCGCAGTTCGTTCAGTCCTGTCCATTTCATAGTGGGTTAATTCCTTTCTTTTTATGAGGCGGCATAAAAAAAACAGCTCTCCTCCCCTGCTCCGTTTTGTCGGAGACAAAGGGACGAAAGCCAATTCTTCCGTGGTACCACCCAAATTGCAGCGCCGAAAGGACGCTGCCGCTTTTTGCCGGTTTAACGCACCGGGGACGCCGGCGTTCTTCACGCCGATGGCTCGGGGGCGGCTGTGATGCACCATACGCCGAAAGCCTTGCAGCCGAGGGGCTTTCTCTCTGGGGGCGGCGGTACAAAACTGACCCTGTCATAGCCGTTTGTGTGCTTTCACCCGATGGGCGAAAGTTTTGATTTACCGGAATATTATAAGGCGTTAGATGGGGATTTGTCAAGGGCTAAGGAGCGGGGCGACATAGAAAAAGAGGGCAGCTATCTGCCTGCGGATTTCGGTTAAGCAGGGATAAAGCCTTGATACAATTCCTAAACAACGCTATAATGACTATAAAGAAACAGATTGGGAACAGAGGAGATGACTATATGAAGTGTCCTTATTGCGGCAAGGAGATGGAACAGGGCGTTATACAGAGTGCTCAAGAGATAAACTGGCAGAAAAAGAAGCATTTGATAAACCGCTCCGACATGTATGAAGACGCAATATGCTTATCTCCAAGGTCGTTCTGGAAAGGCTCCGCCGTTACCGCATGGTTGTGCCGAGATTGCAGCAAAATAGTAATTGACTATTTCCCAAAAACAGATCCAATCTGTGAATGAATTGCCTTGTATCGCTCCGATAGATAATTGGAGTGAAGTTTTTTCGCACTGCGGTGCGCCGCCCTGTTCAATTCCCCAGCGTCATAGCCACAAAAAAGAACCCCACCAACCTATGGCTGGTGGGGTTCTTTTTTGTGGTGCCGCTGACGGGAATCGAACCCGTACGGTGTTGCCACCGAGGGATTTTAAGTCCCTTGCGTCTGCCTGTTCCGCCACAGCGGCGTGGCTTCTTGCCGGAACCTCTCCCATCTTACAATAGCACCCCGCAAAAGTCAAGGAAAAGGCGGGGCGGGAGTATAATGGCTTGCCGCTTTTTTACAAAAACGGGGGGGTAAATTGTGGAAGATGCCGCTATCCCCCGCCATGGACATCTGCTATAATGGGAGGGAAAGGAAAAGGCTTTGCGGAAAAAAGGAGGATAATATGTCTGAGGCAACCCGACACACCATCTTTCTTGCACTGGTTATTGCAACCTTTACTGCATGGGGCATGATTACCCATGATCTTTACGGAACGGTGTGGTACTGGGTGGCGGGAACGCTGCTGGCAGGGCTTTCGGAATTCTGGATACGACAGATCGAGAAAATATCCAAAGAGAAGGCGCAGCCGTTTGGCTTCTTCCGGTTCTGTCCGATGATGGTCTATCTGATCATTCGCTGGCTTTGCAAGGTCTGTTTCCCGACCTGTTTTTAGTAAACACAAAGGAGAGAAAACAACATGAAAAGCATGAAAAAATGGCTGGCGGTGATCGTTCTGCTTGCGGCGGCGGGAGCGTTCTTTGCGGTGCTGACGCTGCCCCACACCGGACTGCCGGAAAGCCGCGCGCAGTCTATCCAAGGGGACGGACAGGAGAGCCGCCTGCTGGAGACGGCAGAAAGCGACGCCATAGCCGAACGGCTGGCGGAGGTGAAGTTCCGCACAAGGCTTTCCGGCTCCGGCACCACCCGCGGGGCGCGCGTGACCGTATTCTTTGATGACCGCAAGGCGCAGACGATCCTGTACTGCATGGAGGACGGGACGCTGTGGCTGACGGTGGGAGATCACAAGTACATCGGCAATGACGCGGCGCTGTACGGCTGGCTGCGTGAGTTGGCGGGGTAAAGTGAATAGTAAAAGTAAAAGAGGAGCCGCAGCGTGCGGTTCCTCTTTTTGATGGGTCATGGTCTAGTGTTCTGCTCAATACTCTCCAAAATCGCGGTCTGGCGCTCCATTTCTCTTTGGATCTCCTGCAGGGTCGTAAGGATATTGTTCAGAATGATCTCTTCCATCATGGTGGTTCCTCCCTTGGTTTTTTCTTTTATGATACCATAAATCGCCAGCCGGTGCAATGCAGCGCTTGACTTTACACCGCCGGTATGGGAAAATAGGTAGGCTGATAAATTGGGATTTTATGCTTTTTCTTCATACTATCGTCACATTCCCCCGCTATAATGGGTGGGACAAGCATTCCCCCAAAGGAGGTCTACCATTTTGGAAATACTGCGCTCCCTTTATGATATTGTAAGCGGACTGGGCAGCTTTTTGCTGATCCCCGTATTTTTCTTTGTGATGGGGCTGGTGAGCCGCGCCGGCTTCCAGCGCTCTGGACAGTGCGCGCTGGCGGTGCTGGGCAGCACTGTTGCCATACAGCTGCTCATCAGCACGCTGAGCGGGCAGCTGGCAACGCTGGTGAACACCATGGTGGATACCTATTCCCTGACCACCGGCGCCGAGAACCTGCACTGGCAGGCAGCCGCCGACCTGACGCTGAACAGCGATATTCTGTACTGGGTGCTGCCCGCCGCCGTGCTGCTGAACCTGCTGATGCTGGCGACCCGTGTGACCCGCGTGCTGAACATGGACCTGTGGAGTCTGTGGCAGGCGGCATTCGCAGGCGTGCTGGTGCAGCAGCTGACCGGCGAAATGTGGTACGGTCTGGCGGCGGCGCTGCTGATGGTGGTGCTGCAGATCATTCTTGCCGATGTATTCACCGCGCCGGTCGCCCGACTGACGGGCGCGCCCCACATCACCTATACCCAGAGCTTTGCCGTGGGCGCTGCCCCGCTGGCATGGCTGGTAAATTTCCTTATCAATAAGATCCCCGGACTGCGTGACCGCCGCTTTTCGCTGGAGCAATCCCGCCGCGGGAACTTCCTGCTGGAGCCGAGCCTGTGGGGACTGGTCGCGGGCATCGTGATGGGGCTTGCCGCCGGGCTTACGCTTTATGACGCGGTCGCCTTTGCGCTGGTGCTGGCAGGCTGCCTGTTTGCCCTGCCCCGCCTGCTGCGGGTATTCGGGCGCGCGGCGGCCTCGGTGCTGGAGCCGATGGCGGTAAAGAAGGCGCGGCACGGCAAGCTGCCCATCACTGTGGCGGTAAACGCTGTGGTGGGCACCGCCAATGCTACCACGCTGCTCTCGGCGGTCATTCTGGTACCGGTAACGGTGCTGCTGGCGGCGGTGCTGCCGGGCAATCTGGTGCTGCCGCAGGGCGATGCCGCCATGCTGCTGTATCTGATGATCTTTGTGGCGGCGCTTTCCGGCGGGTGCCTGCTGCGCAGCCTGCTGACCGGCGCAATAAGCGCCGTGGCGATGCTGTACAGCGGCACACTGCTGACCTATCTGTTTACCGATGCCGCCAAGGCGATGGACGCCGCGGCCTACGGCGCGGGGCAGTTCAACACCCTGTGCAACACTGCCAACCCCTTGAGCCTGCTCTTTGTGGAGGGCGCGAGCTTTGGTCTGGCGGGCATTGCGGCGCTGGCGGTACTGGTGCTGGGCATCACATTCCTTGCCGGACGGCGTCTGCGCCGGCTGACCCGCCGCATGACGGAGCAGCTTGCCGCCGCTGCAGCGGAAGCGGAAAGCCCTGCCGAGGAAGGCTAAGATACAAACAGAAAAATAGAAGATCTCCCCCAAACGGAATGTCCGGGGGAGATTTTTTCTTTCACGGAGGGATTTACCGCAGCAGCAGGCGGGTGCCCACCAGCCGTTCCCATGTGCGGGGTCCCACAATGCCGTCGGCGGTCAGCCCGAACAGGCGCTGGAACGCAGTGACGGCGTTTTCGGTGGCGGCGCCGTAGATGCCGTCCACGGCGACCCTTGGCAGCGGGTAGGCGCTTGCCAGCGTGTTCAGGTATTCCTGCACCACACGGACATTATCGCCGCGGCTGCCGTTTTTCAGCGGGGTGCCGGGGTAGGTGACGGCAAGACCGGTGGTTTGATTGATGCCGAGGAAGCGCTCGTACAGGGCGTTCCATGTGGCGGTGCCAATGATTCCGTCCACGGTAAGCCCCTGCATCTTCTGGAAGGTACGGACAGCGTTTTCGGTCGCCGCGCCGTAGACGCCATCGATGGTAATGGGCGGGATCTCGTCGTCATACAGCGCGATGACCCGCAGGAAATACTGCGCCAGCCGAACGGTCTCCCCGCTGCTGCCGCGCCGCAGGGTGCCGCCGGGACGCTGGCTGGGCAGGGGGATATCCTCGCCGCCCAGCTCCGCCAGCCGCATGACCGCCACATAGATGTAGGCGATCTTGTTCCATGTGGCGGGACCCACGATGCCATCGGGGGTGAGATTGAAGATGCGCTGGAACGCCTGCACCGAGCGCTGCATTTCGGCATTGTAGGTATCGCCGCCGGTGGTGCTGATGGCGGGGATTGCAGGATAATTGCGGCGGATCCGGTTGAGCCAGGTGCGGACGGTGCGAACGCCCTCTCCCCTGCTGCCGATGGTGAGCGGCGAGCCGGGATAGGAGGAGGTGATGCGGCGCTGCACCGTGGCGGTGTCGATGACGATATCATCGCCGTAGTAGTAGCGCAGAATACCCAGCGGCGTGTAGCCGTTATTGGCAAGGGAAACCGTACCCCACTGGGAAAGCCCCGCGCAGGTGACAGTGGTGCCGTTGCAGTACTGCGAAAAGATGGGGTTCACCGCGCCGCGCCGCCGGATATATTGATCGAACAGCTCATCGACCAAACGGCTGATATTGGTGAAAATGTTGCGCCCGTAGACGAAATACTGGTCGTAGGCGGTGTTATTGGTGATATTGAAGTTGTAGCCCTGACTGGGATACCACTCGGTGAAGATGCGGTTCTGGGCAAAGGTGATCTGCGCTAAGATATTGGCGCGCAGCGCCGCCTCGGGCCAGGTGGGATAGATCTCGCTGGAGGCGACATTCTTGATATAATCCCGAAAGCTGACGGTGACATTGCGGGCGGAGGTATTATTCGGCGCACCCAGATGCACCGTGATGTACTCCGGCACATAGACCTGCGAAGCGGCACGGGGACCGGTGAGCACCTCTGCCGTAGCGCGGGCGGCGGCGTTTTCCTCCGCCAGATCACGGGTGACAACGGGGGCGGAAATGGAAGCCGCGGGCACGGCGTCGGGTTCACTATCTGCCCTGTCACTGTCGGGCGGGACGTCCTTGATCACAGCAAGCCCGGCAACGGGCGCCAAAACCGGCACTGCCGCAGGCTCCTCCGGCAGCGAAAGCTCCCGTTCATCGGGGATCCCGGGCGGCTGGGCGTCCTCGGTCGGTGCTTCGGAAAAACGGGTGGCTTGGTCGCTCTCCAAAGGATCCTCCGGCTCCCCGATGGTCTCTCCGGGGGTATTGGCGGCGTTGCCGCCCTCCTCGTAGGGGATCATCTCCACCGTTTGCAGCGACTGCTGCCCGAAGAAAACCTGTATGCCGGTCAGCCGCACCGGCACATAGCCCTCCGCGCGGATATCGGCGTGATAAATGCTGTACGGGCGACCGTCATTATTGGGGGTCTGGCTCCACGCCAGCGGCGGCGCGGTAACGCACAGCACCCGGGTGCGACCGCTCTGGTCGGTGGTGAGGCGGGTATTCCGTCCGGTGACGGGATCGGTGACAAGGACGGCGGCGCCCTGCACCGGCAGCGCCGAGCGGGCGGTGGAAAGCTGGAAAACAAGGGTGGCATCACAAAGCATGGCAGTTCCTCCCTATGTACCTGCGGTGTGCCGGAGGGCGGGAAAGCGGGAGAGGCGGGCGCCCCGCAGCGTGCGAGGGCTGCCCGAAATGAAATGGAGGGTCAGCCCGAGGGGGCAGCGGAGGGGCGCCCGCCGGTCGGGTCCGCATGCTCCGGCGGCGCAGGCGGTTTAATAAAATGCGGTGCTATATGCTATGCGGGCGCAAAACAAATTGCCAATCGCCCTGTTCTCCTCTATAATGGAGCTATCGACAGATTTAGACATGATAAGGGGGCAGGCAGATGACGGTACGGCGGTATCTGGCGTGGGGCGCCGCGGCGTTGGCTGCGGGGCTTGCGGTATTCCTGCGGCTGGGCGGCACGGCACTGGCGGTCATTCTGGGGCTTTGCCTTACCCTTGGGCTGGTAAAGCCGCTGCGATCGCTGTGGCGTCCCCTGCTGTGCGGGCTGCTGGCTGCCGCGGTGGTAAGCGGCATTTACGCCTGCCGCTATGCGGCGGCGGAGGAAATGACCGGCAGCGAAATGCCCTTTACGGGGACAGTGCTGGCAGTCAGCCCCTATACTGCCCACCGCAGCACCGTTTATGCCCGCCTTGGTGGGACGTACCGCGTTATTGACCTGACCTCTTATTTGGCAGAGGAGGAGACACCGCTGGCGGGCGAGACAATTGCGGGGACACTGCTCATCACCGGCGCCGAAAGCGAGGGCGATACCCTGCTGCTTTCCGGCGGGGTAGCACTGACCGCGCGGCAGCTGACTGCGGAACCGGCGGAAGAGGTTTTTTCCCCGCTGGGGTGGCTGCTGCGGCTGCGCCGGCAGACTATAGAAGGGCTAAAGGCGCTGGACGAGGGCGAGACTGCCGCCCTTGTGACCGCCATGCTGACCGCTGAAACGAGCGATATTCCTGCTGGACTGCGCACCGCGCTTTCGGCAGCGGGCATCAGTCATCTGCTTGCCGTTTCGGGGCTGCACCTTTCCATTCTGCTGGCGGTGTGCAGCAGGCTGGGCGACCTGCTGCTGTGGAGCCGTCGAAAAAGAACGCTCCTTAGTCTGCTGTGCTGCTTTACCATGATGACACTGGCAGGCTTTAGCGCCAGTGTGCTGCGTGCCGCCCTGATGACAGGGCTGGCGCTGGGCGCGCCCCTGCGGGGACGGCGCGGCGACGGGCTGACCAGACTGGGCTTTGCTGTAGCAGTCATCTTGCTGCTGAACCCTGCCGCCGTATGGGAGCTTGGATTTCTGCTTTCCTGCGGGGCGACCCTTGGCATTTTGCTGCTGGCAAAGCCGCTGGCGCAGCTTTTCCCTGCCGCACGGCGCAGCCGGTGGGGCGGACTGCTGTGGGAGAGTGTTTCGGTCTCGCTGGCAGCGCAGCTGGGCACCCTGCCCCTTGCCGCTTTGACCTTCGGTTATCTGCCCGCGTACAGTCTTATCACCAACCTGCTGGTGCTTCCGCTGGTGTACGGCGCCATGATCTTCGCCTTTCTTACACTGCCATGTCTGGCGGTGGGTGTGGGGGGTTATCCCTTTACAGCCGCCAAATGCTTTGCGGGCGGCATTGCCGTCATTGCCCGCGGGATCGCCAAGCTGCCGGGCGCAGTACTGCCCTGTACTGCCCCATGGCAATGGATCGCGCCGGCGGTCTGCGTGGGGCTGGTACTGGCGGCGGTGCTGCTGCGCACCAAACGGGCAAAGCTGCGGCTGCTGCTTTTGGGGTGCGCCGCGGCGGCGGTACTGATGACTGCGACGCTGCCCCTGCAAAATGCCCTGACCATCACAACGGACAGCGTGACCGGCAGTGTGCTGGTGCAGCAAAGCGGGGAGAGCTTTCTCCTGTGCGGGGTGCAGGACGGCTACAGTATCAACGCGCTGAACCGCTTTTTGCAGCGGTGCGGCAGCCCGCGTATCACGGTACTGGCGCAGCCAACCGAGCGGCACAACCTTTCCGCCGAGCTGCGGCTGACGCGGCTGCTGGAGCCGGAGATCCTGCTGTGTGACGAAGAAACCGCCCTACTGGGTGAGGGGCAGTACCCCGAAACGGTGGAGATACTGCCGTATCGTGATACGATTCGTAATATTTTGTCGAATTATACACTTTATGAGCTGGAGGGTGTAGGAACGGTACTGCAAATCGGCACGCAAAAAGTGCTGAAATGTTGGACAGGCTATGATATAATAACCGCAGAGGACATTCCCAATGATGTGACCGCCGTTGTAAACCGCACCGGCAGCCTGTGGCTGCGCCCCGACTGCGGCTGGCGGCTGTACCGGAGCGGGAGCCTGACCATTACCCTGCTGAAGGAGGACGCTGCCCTGTGATCTTTCCCGATCTGAGAGCGCTGGATACCCACATCAAAGCCGGAGCCCTGCTGCCGGTCTATTTGCTGTACGGTGAGGAGAACCGCCAGATCGAGGCGGCGCGCGACCGGCTGGTAAAAACCGTTGTGCCGGAGGGTGACAGCATGAACCTGCTGCGCCGCGACGGCAGCGGCGAGGTGGACTGGGACGGCATTGCCGACCTTTTGTGGTCGATGAGCTTCACCCCCGGGCGAAAGTGTGCCGTAGTGGACGACCTGAACCCCTCGGGGCTGGGCAGCACCGGCATGAGCAAGCTCTCGGAGCTGCTTTCCCAGCCCGCCGAGGACGGCGTGCTGATCCTGACGGTGCGGGGCAGCGCCAAGCAGTTTGCCAAAAAGGAAGCGGCAGCAACAAAGCTCCTGAACCTGTGCGATAAAGCGGGCGGCGTGTGCCGCTTTGCCGCCATGACCCGCGGCGATGTGGGAAAATTCGCGCGGCAGACGGCACTGCGGCTGGGCTGTGTGCTGGAGCCGGAGGAAGCCGCTCTGCTGGCGGATTACTGCGGGCTGGATAGCCTGCGGCTGCGGCAGGAGGTGGAAAAGCTGGCGGCATACCGCGGCTACACCGGCAAAATCCTGAAAGAGGATATCGAGGCGATGGTCGCCCCCACGGTGGACGCCAATGTGTTCCAGCTGGGCGACCGGGTGCTGCGGGGCGACTTTAACGGCGCTATGGCGATCGTCGATGATCTGCTCTTTTTGCAGGAGCGTCCGGAGAGTATCCTGACGATCCTTACCATGTCCTTTGTGGACTATTACCGTGCCGCTGCGGTGCGGCGCGGCGGGGTGGCGGAAGCGACCGCCCGCAAGGAGCTGGGCTACGGCGGCAGCTACCGCTTTACCAAGGCACTGGAGCAGTGCGGCAGGCTGAGCCGTCCCGCGCTGGAGGGCGCTTTGGAAATTCTGGCGGACGCCGACGCCCGCATGAAGCAAAGCGCCGCCGACGGGCGCACCGTACTGGAAGTGACCATTCTGCGGCTCATCGAGCTGCTGCGGAGGGAAAAAGCATGAAGCGCCGGCTGAAATATCCGCTCATCGTGGAGGGAAAATACGATAAGGCGGCACTGTGCAATCTGGTGGAGGGAGATATTTACCTCACTGACGGCTTCCGCATTTACAAAAATAAAGAGATGCTTCTGCTGCTGCGGCGGCTTGCCGAAAAAAGCCCCGTGGCGGTGCTGACCGACAGCGACCGCGCGGGCTTTGCCATTCGGGGACATCTGGCGGGGGTGATCCCGCCGGAGCGGCTGATCCAGATCTACGCCCCCGAGATCTACGGCAAGGAGCGGCGTAAGGCTGCCCCCAGCGCCGAGGGCAAGCTGGGGGTGGAGGGCATGCCGCCCGAAACGCTGCTGGAGATCCTGGAGCAGGCGGGAGTGCTGGAGGGCAGTGAGGCTCCCTGCCCTACCGCTATTACCAAGGCTGACCTGTACCGGCTGGGGCTTTCCGGCGGGACGGGCAGCGCCGAGCGGCGGCGGGCGCTGTGCCGGCGGCTGGAGCTGCCGCAGGGACTGAGCGCCAACGCGCTGCCGGCGGTGCTCAGCCGGCTGGTCACCCCGGAGGAGCTGGAACGGCTTGCGGCGGAGCTGTAACGCTGCCGCGGGTGCAGAACGGAACATTCGGTGCAGACCGCAGGGTTCGGGGCGGCGCCCCGA
>JBNMIL010000058.1:0-11176 GCA_050873265.1 Angelakisella sp.
GGGCGGCTTCGACGGGCGAAGCCCGTCGGCTCCGGCGCAGCCGGAGCGCCCGGCGGCGTCCGTTTGCCCCGATTTTCCGCAAAGTCCGAAAGGGGAGGGAAAGTACCGCTTCCCCTCCCCTTGCAGTTTGTTTTACTTGGTGCCGAAAATGCGGTCGCCGGCATCGCCGAGACCCGGCACGATATAGTTATTCTCGTTCAGCTTTTCGTCCAGCACGCCGACATAGACCTTGACATCAGGGTGCACCTTGCCGAAGGCTTCCAGTCCCTCCGGCGCGGCGATGATGCACATGAACTTGATGTTGGCGGCGCCGTGCTTTTTGATCATGCCGACGGCATCGATGGCGCTGCCGCCGGTCGCCAGCATGGGGTCTACCACGATGACCTCCCGCTCGCTGATATCGCAGGGCAGCTTGCAGAAATACTCGATGGGCTTGGCGGTCTCCTCATCACGGTACAAGCCGATATGACCGACCTTGGCGGCGGGAATAAGGGTGAGCATACCATCTACCATGCCCAGACCGGCACGCAGAATGGGGACGATGGCGAGCTTGCGTCCTGCCAGCATTTTGGTTTTGCAGCGGCAGATGGGGGTATCCACCGTGACCTCCTTAAGGGGCAGATCGCGGGTCGCCTCGTAGCACATCAGGGTGGCTACCTCGCTGGCGAGCTCCCGAAAGTCCTTGCTGCCGGTCTCCTTTTTGCGCATCAGGGAGATCTTGTGCTGAATGAGGGGGTGGTTGAGGATCTGGGGTTCAAAGGTCTGAGACATGGTTTTCCTCCTATGGTATCAATGTGGCTTGTGGTGACAAAATGAGGGGTGAAAGCGGCGGTATTATTCCTCGGCTTCCAGCTTGGTGATGAGATCGACGCGGCGCTGGTGGCGTCCGCCCTCAAACTCGGTGGTCAAAAAGGCATCGACCAGCTCCATGGCAAGCCCCTGCCCTACCACGCGCTCCCCGAAGGTGAGGATATTGGCGTCATTGTGGGCACGGGTCATGCGGGCACTGAAGGTATCGGAGCAGCAGCAGGCACGGATCCCCTTGACCTTATTGGCGGCGATGGACATGCCCACGCCGGTGCCGCAGATGAGGATCCCGCGCTCGGCGCCGCCGTCGCGGAGGTAACGGGCGACCTCGGCGGCTTTTTCGGGGTAATCGCACTTTTCGCCCGCCTCGTAGATCCCGAAGTCCCTGACCTCGTGACCCAGCTCCAGCAGGTGCGCCTTTACGGCATCTTTCAGCGTCAGGGCTGCGTGGTCACAGCCGATGGCGATCTTCATATCACAACACTCCTTTGGTGTAAAATTTACTCGGTTTTTTGCTGCCGCTGCGCCAGTGTCATGGCGTTGGCGGGGCGGAGGTAGCAGGGGACCAGCGCGGCGGGCGGGACGGCTTCCGCCAGATGCCGCAGAGCGGCAAGCCCTACGGCGGAGGCGTGCTGATAGCAAAGGTGCGCCGGAGCCATTCTGACCGGCAGTTCTCCCTGCCACGCGGCAAGCCCCAGATGGGCGCCGTCGCCGCAGAGCCACAGCGGGGCGGGGCAGTCTTTCAGCTTTTCGTAAAGCGTGGGAAGAGGCAGCGCCTCGTCCTCGGTAAGGCGGGTCAGGGCGCCGTCCTTGCCCTGGAACAGGGCGGTATAGACCTGCCCGCAGCGGGCGTCCATCATCGGGACGACGGTGCCGGTAAAGCCCAGCAGCCCGTAGGCGATGGATTCCGGTGTGGAGACGCCGACGCAGGGGGTGTTATCGGGGAACGCCAGCCCCTTAATGGCGGCAATGCCGATGCGCAGACCGGTAAATGACCCCGGACCGCGGCTGACGGCGTAATAGTCGACCTGGGAGGAGGCGGTGCCGGTGCGCTCCAGCAGGCTTTGCGCCATCGGCAGCAGCGTGACGCTGTGGGTCTGCGGCACATTCAAAAATTCCTCGCCGAGGAGCTTGCCCTCCCGATAAAGGGCGGCGGAAGCCGCGGCGGCAGACCATTCCCGTGAGAACAGCAGCATGGCAGGGGTCCCCATTCCGTAAAAGGTTTGGTGGGTGGCAGGGCGGCGATGCGAGTGGGAGCGGAGCGCCGCCGCCCGAATGGGCTCCGCCGGAAATGAAAACTACATTTGCAAAGCGGCAAGCCGTTCATCGCCGGTGATGGTGATGCGGCGGGCATCGCCCGAAAGCGGCTCGAAATCAATGTGAAGGGCGTCCTGCGGCAGGGCGGAGGGGACTCGCTCGCTCCATTCCACCGCCAGCACGCGAGTGCCGTCCAGATAGTCGAAAAAGCCGGCGGCGTAGAGATCCTCCTCGCCGGTGATGCGGTAAAAATCGAAGTGGCAGAGCGGCAGGGGACCGCGGTATTCCTGCACCAGCGCAAAGGTGGGGCTGGAGACCCAGTCGCTGCTGCCCAAGCCCCGTGCCAGACCCACCGTAAAGGTGGTCTTGCCGGCGCCCATGGGACCGGTATAGGCAAGGACATCGCCGGCACGCAGGAGATGCGCCAGCTTTTCCGCCAGACCCTGTGTTTCGGCGGGACTGCGGGTGGTAAAGGTCACGGTCATTGGTCGTACTCCGTTCCCCGCGCGGTGACAACGGGCTTGCCGTCGGCGCCCAGCAGCGGGGTGATGCCGCCGGCGTGGCCGGATTGCCAGGTGAGGTAATGCACACCGGTTTCGGTATCCACAATTTCCTGCAGGGTGTTGGAAAGACTGGAGCCTTCATTTTCGATTACAACAAAGCGTTTTTTACCCATGGAAGTGACCTCCTTAACGGAATACTTAGCTGAACATGGTGGGTTTTTCGCCGCGGCGGACGGAGAGGACAAGCCCCAGCCCGAGGTAAGCCGACAGCACGGAGCTGCCGCCTGCCGAAAGCAGCGGCAGAGTGACGCCGACCGAGGGACCGACCATCAGGCACATGGCGACATTGATGATGATTTGGGCGGTGAGCATGGCAAAGACGCCGACGCAGATGAGCCGACCCATGCGGCTGCTGCTGCGCAGACCGATGTGGAGGATCCTTGCCAGCAGCACGCCGTAGACAAGCAGCACCGCCAAGGCACCAAGGAAACCGACCGACTCACCGATGAAGGTGAAGATCATATCGTTGTACATATCGGGGACATAGCGGTGGTCGGCGCTGAAAATGCCAATGCCGAAAAGCTGACCGGAGCCGAAGGAGATGCGTCCCTGCAGCTGCTGGTAAGCCTGTCCCAAGGCGTAGGCTTCGGGATCCCGGAGCAGGATAAAACGGATCTTCTGGTAATCATCGAGCAGGAAGAACCATGCCAGCGGCGCAAAGACCGCGGCAGCCGCAGTGCCCAGCAGGATCCAGCGGCGGGCAAGCCCTGCCATGACCAGCATGACCACGACGATGAACAGCATGACCAGCGCCACGCCCCAGTCCTTTTGCAGCAGAATGAGCAGTACGGGGAAGATGGCATGCGCCGCCAGCCGCAGCAGGTTTTTATTTTCATTGAGAGTGGTGCCGACCCGTGAGAGGTGGTAGGCAAGTGAGAGGATAAAGGCGATCTTGAGGAACTCGGCGGGCTGAATGGTGGTAAAGCCCAAATTGAGCCAGCTGCGGTTGGTCTCAATGGAATCGCTGCGGGTCTGACCCAAAGGGGTAAAGGTGAGCAGCATTAAAACCACGGCGGCGAGGACATAGAACTTCCACCAGCTGCCCAGCCGCTCATAATCGAGGTGCGCCAGCACCATGGCGGCAATGAAGCCCAGCCCGATGGCAATGCCCTGCATGAGGACGGTGCGGCGTCCGATGACGCCCATCTGCTGGATCCCGAGCAGCAGCACCATGCTGAACGCCGAAAGCCCGAGGGCACAGCAAAGCACCACCGCATCGATGCGGCGGAAGAAGCGGCGCACAAATTGCAGCATGGCGGGGTCTCCTTTCGTGGGGGTGATGGAGGTGGGGGGGTCGGAAACTTGGCAGGGAAGGTGGGGCGACGCCCGCAGGGCGTTCCGGCGCAGCCGGAACCGGCGGTCATAGACCGCCGTAAGACCGCCGCAGGCGGTCTGCCCTGCGGGCGGATAGCCGCCGCGCACCGACCCCAAAAGTTTATTCAAAATATTATACCATTCCGGAGGACTTTTGAAAAGGGCGGTGGGAGAAAAAGGGGGCATACCCCCGCAAAAAAGCTGCCCCGCAAACGGGACAGCTTTTGGCAAGTTTGCTTATTTGCCGCCTATCATCGCCAGCATATCGGCGTTCTGGACAAGCGCGGGGGAATAGGAAAGGATAACGGAAACCATGTGGTTGCCGATGCGGGTGAACAGAAAATCCTGACCCAGCGCGCCTTCCTGGGCGACACCCTGAACGAGATAGTACTGCCGATCGCCAACGGTGACGGTCTCCGGCTCGGAGAACTCATAGCCGTATTCCGCGGGCAGGGTATTGATAACGATATCGGAATATGCCTTTTCATCATAGGAGGTGCCGCCGACAGAAACGGCAAGATTTTCCGCCATGATGATGACATTGGAGCCGTAGCTGGGATCCTGCGCCATCATTTCGTAGGTGTTCTGAGCCTTGAGGAACTCCTCGGAGACACCCTCCTCGGTGAGGCTGTCGATGGTGATGCCCATGATCGCTGCCAGCTCCTCATCGGTGGCGATGTTCCATTCCTCGGGTACGGTGATAACGAGACCAAGGGAGTCATTGGTGTAAACATTTCCTTCCCAGCTGCCGCGGGCGAAGGTCTCGGTCTTGGTGTCGTTGTCCTTGTCACCGTCATTGTTTGCGGGGGTATCGCCGCAGGCGACGAGGGCGAGAGCCATCATAGCAGCCAGCAGCAGTGCGAGCCATTTTTTCATTTTCTTTTCCTCCTGAAATTCAGTCAAAACAGTGGTTTCCGGCAGCCGGTCGGCGCCAGTCTTTCGATAGTCTATCATACCCTTGCGGGAATGTCAACGAGATTTACCGCGAGATGGAAGGGTGGGGGAGATTTATTTGCGGGGGCGGGGATAAGGGGGGAGGCTGCGCCCGAATGTCCCGCCCCCACGAAAGTCGAAAATCAGAACAGACCGGTGATTCTGCCGTCGTCGGTCAGGGAGATATCCATGGCGGCGGGGTGGGCGGGCAGCCCCGGCATGGTAAGCACGCTGCCGGCAAGTGCCACCGCGAAGCCCGCGCCGCAGGAGGCGGAAAGCCCCCGAATGTGAAGGGTGTGTCCGGTGGGGCGTCCCAGCGCCTTGGCATTATCGCTGAGGGAATACTGGGTCTTGGCGATGCAGACGGGCGCATGCTCCAGCCCCAGCGCCGCCATTTCGTCCAGCTGTCGCTCCGCTTCGGAGGAATATTCCACGGCGGCAGCGCCGTACACCCGCCGCGCGATGGTCTCGATCTTCTCCCGCAGGGTCATGGCGGGGGTGGTAAGGGGGGCAAAGCGGTTCGGCTCCCCACAGGCGGCAAGCACCTGCTGCGCCAGCGCCTCGCCGCCCGCACCGCCCTTGGCAAAGACCTCGCTTTCCGCCATGCGCACGCCCAGACGGCTGCATTCCGCGCGGATCAGGGCAAGCTCCTCCGGCAGGTCATCAGGGAAACGGTTGACCGCCACCACCACCGGTACGCCGTACTGGCGCAGGTTTTCCACATGGGCGGTCAGGTTGCAGAGTCCCGCCGCGGCAGCCGCCGCATTGGGGGTGCGGCAGGTCTCCTTATCGCAGCCGCCGTTGTAGCGCAGCGCCCGCACCGTGACCACCAGCACCGCTGCCGAGGGGGTAAGCCCCGCCGCGGGGCATTTGATATCGAAGAATTTTTCCGCGCCGAGGTCGCTGCCGAAGCCGGCTTCGGTGACGGTGTAATCGGCAAGGGTGAGCGCCAGACGGGTCGCCCGCACCGAGTTGCAGCCGTGGGCGATATTGGCGAAGGGTCCGCCGTGCATCAGGCAGGGGGTGTGCTCCAGCGTCTGCACCAGATTGGGACGCAGCGCTTCCCGCAGCAGGGCTGCCATGGCGCCCTCGGCTTGCAGGTCATGGGCGAAAAGCGGCTTGCCCGATGTATCGTAGCCGATAAGGATACGCCCCAGCCGCTCCCGCAGATCGCGGAGGTCGCGGGCAAGGCACAGGATCGCCATGACCTCGCTGGCGACGCTGATCTGGAAGCCATCGAAGCGGGGGGTACCGTTTGCCTTGCCGCCGAGACCGATCTCGATCCTGCGCAGAGAGCGGTCGTTCATATCCATGCAGCGGCGGAACACCACCCGCTCGGGGTCGATATGCAGCTCGTTGCCCTGATGAATGTGGTTGTCGATAAGGGCGGAAAGCAGGTTATTGGCGGCGGTGACGGCGTGGATATCGCCGGTAAAATGCAGGTTGATCTCCTCCATGGGCAGCACCTGCGAATAGCCGCCGCCCGCCGCGCCGCCCTTTAAGCCAAAAACGGGGCCGAGGGACGGCTCCCGCAGGGTGACGATGGCGCGCTGCCCCAGACGGCACAGCGCCTGCGCCAGACCGATGGAGGTGGTGGTTTTGCCCTCACCGGCGGGGGTGGGGTTGACAGCGGTGACAAGGATCAGCTTGCCCTGCGGCTTGCCCTCCTGCCCGCGCAGAAAGTCCTCGGTGATCTTTGCCTTGCTGCTGCCGTAGGGCTCGGCGGCTTCGGCAGGGATCCCGGCTTTCGCGGCGATCTCGGCAATAGGGCAAAGCGGGGTGGACTGGGCGATCTCAATATCGGTCATCATGGGGAATTCCTCCTTTGGGGGTTCTGCCCCTATTATATCAATGCCGCCGCGCGATGTCACTTATTTTTTGCGGCGGCGGCGAATAGATATAGGGGTAAGAAGTAAAACAAGGAGGACGAGACCCCGTGAAGAAGCGTACCCCCTCTCCGCTGCTGCGCGGCGGTCTGATGATAGGGGCGGCGGCTGCCGCTGTGCTGCTTTCACCGCGGCTGCTGCCCGTGGCGGAGCTGCTGCTGCAGAAGGCGGCGCTGTTCACCACCGTGCTGGATATGCCCGCCGGCGCCATAGAGACGCTGCGGGAGCGCTACGCCGCCGAGCTTTTGCCGGAGGAGCCGGAGCCGGCACCCGAGCCGACCGTTGAGGAGCCGGAGCCGGCGGGAGAGGAGCCGCCCGACGGGGAAGCTCCGGAGGTGCCGGAGGAATACCGCGGCGCCGTGACCGAGCTGACCATGACCGGTGATGAAAGCCCCGCCTATGTAAAATGGAACCATGCGTGGATCCGCAACTATACCAAGCTCTCGGCGGCGGAGATACTGAAGGTGCTGGAAACGCCGAGCAGGGTAACGCTTGACGCCAAAAGCGCCGAGCCGCAGATCCTTTTATTCCATACCCACGCCACCGAAAGCTACGAGCCGCGTGACAGCGTATTCTTTGATACACGGAATACCTGGCGGGACACCGATAATGAAAACAACATGGTAGCCGTAGGCGATGTGCTGGCGGCGGGACTGGAGGCAGCGGGGCTGCC
This sequence comes from Angelakisella sp., assembly GCA_050873265.1. Lineage (GTDB taxonomy): Bacteria > Bacillota > Clostridia > Oscillospirales > Ruminococcaceae > Angelakisella. Next base: position 7,434 of record JBNMIL010000058.1, read on the forward strand.
GGTGCTGCATGATGACACCCAGCATGATAACCCCGCCTACACCGGCGCCTATCTGCGCAGCACCGAGACGATAAAGGACTACCAGAAGGACTATTCTCATCTGCGGGTGCTGCTGGATATCCACCGCGACGCGATCCTGTATAACGATACCAGTATTGCCAAAACGGTGGCGGTGGTAAACGGCAAAAAGGCGGCGCAGCTGATGATCATAGCGCCGTATGATGACGGGACGCTGAACCTGCCGCAGTGGCGGGAGAATTTCCGCTTTGCGGCGGCGCTGGCGGACGCCATAGAGGAAAAGTACCCGAACCTGTGCCGCCCCATCTTTTTTTGCAGCCGCTCCTATAATTATGCCTGTTCCGACGGGGCGCTGCTGTTAGAATTCGGAACGAATGGGAATACGCTGGAGGAGGCAAAATATACGGCGGAGCTGATCGCGCCCATCATTGCCGAGGTGGTAAGCGGCAGGTCGGGCGGGTAGTTTTGGAGGAAAACAACAAGTGCAAAGGAGAAGCGGAGATGAAAAAACAGGAGGAAAAAGCAAAACGACGGGCACGGCGGCAGCGACGATGGGCGGCGGTGCTGGTGATGCTGGCACTGGCAGGCGGCGGTACCGCCCTGTGGCGGACGGCGGACATCATGGCGGAGGAGACGCGCTGCGGGCAGGTATTCGCGGCGGTAGTGCCGCGGGAGGGCGCTCTGGACTTTACGATACTGGGACGGCAGGGCAGCCTGCCCTATGCCCGCTGGGGCGAGGAGCTGGTGGCAGACCTGACCGCTTTGCCGGCGGAGGGACGGCTGCTGCTGTGGGGCAGTAGGGCGCTGAAGATGCTGTGGGAGCGGGAAATTTTGCCGTTTGTGGACGGTTTTATGCGTTAGTGCTTGCATTTGGCGGCGGTTTTCGGTATAATAAACCTGTTGCCGTGCCGGTGTGATGGAATGGCAGACGTGACGGACTCAAAATCCGTTGGTAGCGATACCGTGTGGGTTCGAGTCCCACCACCGGCACCATAGGTCCACCGTAATTTTGATAGAATTACGGTGGATTTTTATGCCATAATGAGTTAGACAAACCGGAATTTGATGGAGGTAAAGCATGCTGAACAGCAAGGGGTTTGACCTTTGGGCGGATGGATATGACAAAACTGTCGGTATTTCTGATGACGAAAGCACATATCCGTTTGCCGGTTATAAGGAAGTGCTTGGGCTCATTTTCAAGGCAATCATGGAAACCACAAATGCCGTTGTATTGGATATAGGATTTGGAACAGGCACATTAACAATGAAACTGTACGAGCAGGGTTGCTCCATTTATGGGCAGGACTTCTCGGCAAGAATGATTGCGCTGGCGTCTGAAAAAATGCCAAATGCACATTTATATCAAGGGGACTTTTCAAAGGGACTTGTCGAGCCACTTCAAAACCGGCACTATGATTATATCGTGGCGACATACTCTCTGCATCACCTGACAGATGCACAAAAAAGCGTATTTCTTACTGAATTGCGCGACCATCTAAAAGAAAACGGGAAAATTATGATCGGCGATGTTGCCTTTGAAACACGAAAGGATTTGGAGCGGTGCAGGCTGGCTGCGGGAGACGCATGGGACGACGAGGAAATCTATTTTGTCGCGGAAGAATTGAGAAAAGATTTACCGGGGCTTTCATTTATGCAAGTATCCGATTGCGCAGGTATTCTGATGTTAGACCGATAACCTCCAGTTTGACATGGAGTGACAGTGGAGTTGTCAAAAACAATGCACCCCCTTAAATGGAGAACTGCACCCCCTTTAAGGGTTTCTATCAAAATTACGGTTCTTTGCCAAACAAAAAAGACGCCTATGGGCGTCTTTTTTGTTTGGTGCCGTGGGAGCGCAAGCCTTTGGGTAAGGCGATAGCTTCCGCCCTGATGAAACGCGAAGGGGGAACCCGCAAAGGTTCCCCCTTCACACAACCCCCTCCTTGCGGGGACGGGAAAAGTGAAAAAGACAAATGTGCCGATCGTTATCCATAATCTTTTCTTAAAGCACTCTTAAGCCGGCGGCGGTTTACAAGCGGGGGAGGGGCGTGGTATAATGAAAAAAACGCCCTAAGGAGGTCACCACACCATGAAATTTATCCGGAAGCTTATCCTGTTTATCGCGCGGGCGGCGGCAGTGCTTATTGCCCTTTCCATGCTGGCGCAGTGGCTCTCCCGCGGGCATGAGGGGCACCGCTATCTGTGCAGCCGTGAGCTGACCGACGAGGAATGAGCGAACCGAACCAATACAAAAACCACAGCGGCAGGGAAGTCCCTGCCGCTTTTGCATACCCCGACATTTCTACCGCATAAAATGGCAGAGACAAAAAGGGGGTGCGACCGATGAAAAAATTTGCCGCGGTGCTGACAGCCGCGCTGTTTTTGTTCCAGCCTGCTGCCGCCGAGTGCCTGATCACCGGAGAGAACTACGGCGTGGGGGCTGCCGCCGCCATTGTGATGGAGGTGGAAAGCGGCGAGGTGCTGTTTGCGCAGGAGATCCACCGGCAGTTACCGATGGCGAGCACCACCAAGATCATGACGGCGCTGTTGACGCTGGAGCAGCCGGAGCTGCGGCAGGAATTTACCGTGGACGCAAATGCCATCCGAGTGGAGGGCTCCAGCATGGGGCTGCAGACCGGCGATACTGTGACACTGTACGCGCTGGCGGTGGGAATGCTGCTGGCAAGCGGCAACGACGCGGCGGGGGCTGCCGCGGTGCGAATCGGGAGAAGCGGCGAAGCCTTTGCGGAGATGATGAACCGGCGAGCCGCCCAGCTTGGCATGAACAATACCAATTTTGTGACTCCCAGCGGGCTGGACGCCGAGGAGCACTACTCCACTGCCTATGATATGGCGCTGCTGGCGCGCGCGGCGATGCAGAACCCGCTTTTTGCCGAGATCGCTGCCAGCCGGCGCATGACGGTAAGCTACGGACAGCCTCCCTATGCCCGCAGCCTGCTGAACCACAACCGGCTGCTTTCTCTTTACGGGGACGCCATTGGAGTAAAGACCGGCTTTACCAAAAAGGCGGGGAGGTGTCTGGTCTCGGCGGCGGAGCGGGACGGGGTAAGGCTGATCTGTGTGACGCTGAACTGCCCCGACGACTGGAACACCCACGCGGCGCTGTATGAGCGGTATTTTGCACTGACCGAATGCCGCACGCTGACAGCGGACGACATTACGCTGCCGGTGGTAGGCGGCACCGCGGCAACCCTGCGCGCCGCGGCGCAGGGACAGCCGACCTACACCGCCATTAAGGGGCGGGAAAACGACATTACCCAGACGGTCTACCTCGACCGCCCGTTCTGTTACGCGCCGGTGGCGGCGGGACAGCGGCTGGGGCAGGTGGTATGGCGGCGCGGGGAGCGCATCATCGGTACGGCGCTGCTGACCGCGGCAGAGGAAGTACCGGCGGCGGAACAGCCGCGGAGGTGGTGGCAGTTCCGGAAAAAGTGACGACGGCTGAGAGAGAGGAAGCAAGGGGAGCCTGAGGAGGGGCTTCCTTTTTGCTGTTTAGCTGGAATTTTATTCCTCTTTAAGATATATAAAGCCAACAACTGGCATAATTTCATTGTGCAGATAAGAGAAAATTTGCGATGATGCCGCTATGTATTTGTGACAGTGAACAGAAAATTGCCAATAATCGCCTAAAACATGGAAGAAACACGCGAATATAAATTTATTAAAATTATAAAATTAAGGTTTTATTATAAGGGGTGCTATAC
>JBNMIL010000059.1:0-11086 GCA_050873265.1 Angelakisella sp.
GGCACGGTTGGCGGCATTGCGGCGCTCCTTGATGATCTTGGCGTTCATAATCTCCATGGAGGTGAGCGGACAGCCCATAAAGGTAAGCAGATCCTCGATTTGGGTGCTGTCGTGCAGGTAAACGATGGTTTGTCCCCTGCGCTGCGTTAAAAGCGGCGTAAAGCCCACGTCCTGCAGCAGGGCAACAAACATCATCAGCAGCTCCTGCCGCGGAACGGCAAATTCCAGATGGTATTTTATCTCCGGATCGGAAAGGGTGCCGCACGCCAAAAACACGCCGCCTACAAAGGCACCGGCGCCCTCATCGCCGCCCAGCAGCTCAAAGGTGACACCCTCCGGATACAGCATGGCAAAGTGATTGTACAGGTCGATGCGGTCGGTCATGTCATCGACGCTGACACGGTAGGCAACCTGCCCGGTGGAGAGCTTTTCCTCCCGCAGCGTGACGGTGCCTGCCATGGGGCGGACACTTTGCACCAGCTGGGAATAATACTGCGCCGCCCGGCGCTCCCGTGTCAGCATCTGCATTTTGGGGACGGAAAACTCGCGGGAAAAGACCATCAGCCCGAAGGACTGCTGGTTGGGGAAGTGCTGACGCACCGACTTATTGGAGAGAATTTCATCTTTGGCGGCGGTGGTAAAGGAGGGCATGGTGTATCACTCCGATGGCGGGTTGGTAAAGACAATGAGGGGAGCGGCAGGGCGGGCGCGGCAAGGCGGCGGAGGGTCAGCCCGACGGGAGCCGCGGCGTGCCCGCCGAATGGGTCACTCGACGAATTTTATTTCACATTCGAGGGTGTAGCCGGTCTTTTCGCGGACGACGCGCTGCACCTCGGCAATGAGCTTTTTAACATCGGCAGCGGTGGCGCCGCCCCGATTGATGATAAAGCCGGCGTGCTTTCGGCTGACCTCGGCGCCGCCGACGGCAAGCCCCTTCAGCCCGCACTGATCCACCAGCGCCGAGGCGTAGTTCCCCATGGGGCGCTTGAAAGTGGAACCGGCGCTGCCGTATTCCAGCGGCTGCTTTTCACGGCGGCGGGACATGTAGTCCTCCATCGCGGCACGGATCGCCGGTTCTTCGGCGGGGGTCAGCGCCAGCACCGCCTCCACAATAACGCAGTCCCGCTCCTCAAAGATGCTGTGGCGGTAGGAAAGCGCCAGCTCCCCAACAGGGAGGGTACGATATTCGCCCACCTCATCGAGGAAGGTCACTTCGGTAAGGACATCGCGCAGCTCGCCGCCGTAGGCACCGGCATTCATGTAAACGCCGCCGCCGAGGGAGCCGGGAATGCCGTAAGCCCACTCGATGCCGGAAAGGGCGTTTTCGGCAGCGGCACGGCAGATGCTGATGAGCGAAGCGCCTGCCCCGCAGCGGAGGGAATTGCCCTCGCGGGTGACGGCGGTAAAGCCCTCGCCCAGCTGAAGAACGGGACGGGCAATGCCCGCATCGCTGACCAGCAGGTTGCTGCCCCGCCCGAGGATAAACGGCGGCTGACCCGCCGCGCGGCAGAGCGAAACAGCGGTTTGCAGCTGCTCTCTGGTATTGGGACGCAGCAGCAGCGCTTCCCCGCCGATGCCGAAGGTGGTGCGGCGGCTCATCGGCTCGTGCTCGGCAAGGGGGATCCCGGCGCTTTTCAGCCGGTCTATCAGATCGATGGGCAAGCTCATGGCAAGCGCTCCTTTCGGGGGAAAATCAAGCCTGATCGTCGGAAAGCCCCAGCTGCTCCATCAGCTCGCGGGCGGAATTATTGCCCATGGCGCGCTGACGGTAGTTCATGGTGGCGACCTCGATGATGACGGCAAGGTTGCGTCCGGTCTTGACCGGAATGGTGGCAGCGGGCACCTTCATGCCCAGAATGGAGGTCGTTTCCTCCTCCAGACCGATGCGGTCATAGACCTTCTCGGGGTCGTAGGGCTCCAGCTGAATGACAAAATTGACATTGGCGGTATTTTTGACGGAGCCGACGCCGAACAGCCGGCTGACATTGATGATGCCGACGCCGCGCAGCTCCATGTAATGACGGATATTATCGGGGGCGGAGCCGACCAATGTGGTATTGGAGACACGGCGCACCTCTACGGCGTCATCGGCGATGAGGCGGTGCCCGCGCTTGAGCAGCTCCAGCGCCGTCTCGCTTTTGCCGACGCCGGAATCACCGGTGAGCAGCACGCCCTCGCCGTAGATCTCCATCAGAACGCCGTGGACGGTGGTGCGAGGCGCCAGCTCCAAGCTCAGCTTGGCATTGAGCTGCGCCGCCATGTGGGTGGTATTTTCCGGCGACTGTAACAGCGGCACGCTGTACTTCCTTGCCAGCTCCAGAAAGAGGGGGCGGAAGGAAAATTCCTGCGTAATGATGACCGCCTTGGGGCTGCGGGAAAGGAAGCCCTCCAGACTGCGTCGCAGCGCCTCCGGCGAAAGGGTCTCGAGGTAGGAAAGCTCGGTGCGTCCGACCATGTTGATACGGGCGGGCACAAAGCCCTTAAAGAAGCCGGTAAAGGCAAGTCCCGGGCGCATCAGCTCGGCATGGCTGACAAGGATCTCCTCCTCGGTCTGCGGGTAATAAAGCACCTGCAGGTTCAGATCCTTGATGATCTTTTGCAGGGCGACGGTGTACTGGTGTGACATGGTGTTCCTCCCTTTTACGGTGATGGGCGGTGATGTGTGTTGATGAGGGCGGGCGCGCCGCAGCGGGCGAGGGCTGCCCGAAATGGAATGGAGGGTCAGCCCGAGGGGGCAGCGGAGGGGCGCCCGCCGATTTTCGGGGGGCAAGGTTCCCTGACGGAGAACCGCATAGCTATACAAAGTATATTATAATACAATTATCTGCCGGTTACAAACATTATTACGGTTTTTTGAGGAAAATTTGTTACAAAAATAACAGGCTCCGTATCCCGAAGGACACGGAGCGGCAGAGGGGTATGTATCGGCGGTCAGGCAAGGATATCCTGAATATCCCGCAGACCGTTAAGGGTGGTGATGACGATGGCGGAATCGCCCGCCTGCAAAGCGTCGCCGCCGGAGGGGATAATGACCTCGCCGTTGGGGCGGGTGATGCAGCCCACCAGCACATTGGGGCGGGTGGAAAGCTCCTTAAACGGTACGCCGATGAGCGGCGAACCCGCGGCGATATGGAATTCCAGCGCCTCGACCTGATTTTCTACCATGCGGTGCAGGGCGATAACGCCGCCGCCGGTGCTGTTTTCCATGGCGCGGACATACTGCAGGATACGGCTGACGGTGACAACGCTGGTGGAAACGGTGCTTTCCACGATGGCGGTCTTATTGATGAGCTCGGTAAAGGAATTACGGTTGACCTTGGCGACGGAGCAATCGACATTGTGGCAGCGGGCATACATCGCCAGCATGATATTGAGCTCGTCCAGACCGGTGAGCGCCACAAAGGCATCGGAATCGTCCAGTCCCTCCTCCGCCAGCAGGTGAACATCGGTGGCGTCGCCGTGAATGACAAGGGTGGAGGGTACCGCTTCGCTGAGGTCGACGCAGCGCTGCTCGTCCCGATCGACGACCCGCACCCGCATCTTCATCTGGCTGAGCTGCTCCGCCAAAAAGCGGGTGATGCGCCCTGCGCCCACAATCATGACATTGCGGGCATGGTCACGGAACACGCCCAGCGCGCGGAAGAAATTTTCCAGCTCCTGCGGCTTAGCGGTGACGCTGATGCAGTCGCCCCGCTCCAGCACATAGTTACCGTCGGGGATAACGACCTCCTCACCGCGGCGGACGGCGCAGACCAGCACCTTGACATGGAGCGAGGAAGCGACATCTTTCAGTGCCATTCCGTCCAGACGGCTGCCCTGCGGGATATGGTACTCGACCAGCTCTACCCTGCCCTTGGCGAAGGTCTCCACCTTGGCGACCGCCGGAAAGCGCAGGATACGGGCGATATCGCGGGCAGCTTCCCGCTCCGGATTGATGGAGAGGGAAAGTCCCATCTCCTGCTGCATAAAGCGGAGCTGGCTTTCGTATTCGACGCTGCGGACACGCGCGATGGTATTTTTGGCGCCCAGCTTCTTGGCGGTCATGCAGGCGATCATATTGACCTCGTCCTCGCTGGTGGCGGCGATGACCAGATCCGCCTGTCCTGCGCGTGCCTGCTGCTGGGTGGTATAGGCGGCGCCGTTGCCCTCGATGCCCAGAACGTCCAGCTCCTCCGCCAGACGCTCCGCCATGCCGGGGCGGTTATCGATAACGGCAACATCGTGCCCCTCGCGGGAGAGATGCTCCGCCAGGGCGCGCCCGACCTTTCCTATTCCGACGATCACGATCCTCATATTCTTTCTCCCTTTTGCAGTGATAGGCAGGTTACTGCTGCGATGATGGCTCTATTCTACCGCTTTCGGCGGGGATTTGCAAGGGGCGGGCGGTCGGGAATGTGCCGGAGGGGGCAGGACGCCCGCAGGGCGCTCCGGCGCAGCCGGAGCCGATGGCGGAGCCATCGAAGCCGCCGCAGGCGGCGCCCTGCGGGCGCGGACTGCGGGGAAGCAGTGATTTCTCGACAAACGGGGACGGAGGTGCTATAATAAAAGCCGTGAAAAGACAAAGGGGGAAGCGCAGAATGGCGAATGGCTTTTATGCGGCGGTGTACGCGGCGGTACGGCAGATCCCTGCCGGCAAGGTAGCTACCTATGGGCAGATCGCGCTGCTGGCGGGCAGTCCGCGGGCTTCCCGCATTGTGGGCGGGGCGCTGCACCGCAACCCCGATCCCATCATCACGCCCTGTCACCGTGTAGTATTCCGCGACGGGAGCTTAGCACCGGACTTTGCCTTTGGCGGAGCGGGGGCACAGCGCTCGCTGCTGGAAGCCGAGGGAGTTGCCTTTTTGCCGGACGGGCGGGTGGACATGCCCCGCTGCCAATGGACGGGCGAAAACAAAACGCTGTAACAAAGTAAGGAGAGGAACATGAGATTTTACGCACTGACGGCGACCGCCGACCTGACGGAGGTGCCGGATATTCAGGAATCGCTGACCGCTATTCAGAAATTTATTAAGACCGCCTCGCCGGTGGTGCTGAACGCTCTGTGGCACATTGCGCTGGCGCTGGTCATCTTTTTTGTGGGACGCTGGCTCATCGAGCACTTTTTGAACCGTGTAGCGCTGCTGGATAACAAGACGAAGATAGACCCCGGTGTAGCGAAATTTGTTCGCTCGCTGGTGCGGGTGGCACTGTGGGCGCTGCTTATCTACTTCATCGCGGACTTTTTGGGCGTGCCGACGGCGAGCTTTGTGGCGCTGCTCGGTTCCATCGGTGTAACGGTCGGTCTTGCCCTGCAGGGAAGCCTTTCCAACTTCGCGGGCGGGCTCATCATCATGTTCCTGCACCCCTTTAAGACCGGCGATTACATCAAGACCGGCTCCGATATCGAGGGCACGGTGGTGGAGATCGGGCTGTTCTTTACCACGCTGCGCATGACGGATAATAAGATCATCACCATTCCTAACGGGAACCTTTCTGCCGGAAACATCACCAACTACAATGTGCTGCCGGTGCGGCGGCTTTCCACCACGGTGGGCATTGCCTACGAAGCCGACACCGCCCGCGCCATCGCGCTGCTGACCGAGCTGATAAAGAGCCGCAAGCCGCTGGTGAACCCCGAAAAGGCGCTGGTATATGTAAAGGAGCTGGGCGACAGCAGCGTGGTGCTGGGGCTGCACTACTGGGTAAAGACCGCCGACTACTGGGACGAGGCATGGAGCATCAACCAGGCAATCAAGGAAACGCTGGATAAAAACGGCATTGCCATTCCGTTCAACCAGCTTGATGTCCATGTGATCCAGTAAAACCCCTTAAATCATTTATTCTGCGAAGCAAAGGACAAAAAAGACCCCTATGAAAATTCTGAAGCAATCTGCCATCATTGCCGCGGTGTGCGCCGTGGCGGAGCTGATAAAATACCTGCTGCCCCTGCCCATTCCCGCCAGTGTGTACGGACTGCTCCTGATGCTGGCGGCGCTGCTGACCGGCGTGATCCGTCCGGAGCAGATCGATACGACGGCGGATTTCCTGATCGCCATTATGCCGGTGCTGTTTGTGGCGCCCACCATCGCGCTGGTAGCACGGCTGGAGCGGCTGGCTGCGCTTGCCGTACCGCTTTTGCTGGTGGGCATCATCGGAACGGCGCTGGTGATAGGGCTGAGCGGCAAGGCGGCGCAGACGGTAGGCAAACGGGAAGCCGAAAAGCGCGGGGAGGGCAAGACCCATGAATGATTACATTGCCTTTTCCGCCTACTTTGGCGCGGCGCTGACGCTGCTGGTGTATGTGCTTGCCAATGTCATCGGCAAACGGCTGAACCACCCGCTGGCAAACCCCATGCTGATCTGTCTGGTGCTGATGATCGCCCTGCTGCTGGTGCTGGATATCGACTACGACGCCTATAACCAAAGCGCCCGGTACATCACCTACCTGCTGACCCCTGCCACTGCCTGCCTGGCGCTTCCGCTGTACCGGCAGATCCAAAAGCTGCGGGAATACCCGCTGGCGATCGCCGTGGGCATTGTGACCGGTGTGGTGGTGAACGCCCTGTGCGTCACGGCGGTGGCGCTGCTTTTCCGGCTGGGACACAGCGACTATGTAACGCTTTTACCAAAATCGGTGACGGGCGCGGTGGGTATGCCGCTGGCGGAGGAGCTGGGCGGCATCGGCGGCATCACGATGGCTGCCATCTCGGTAACGGGGCTTTTGGGGAATATCCTCGGCGAGCAGATCCTGCGGCTGTTCCGGGTGACCGACCGCGTGGCAAAGGGCGTGGCGCTGGGCTGCGGCAGCCATGCCTTCGGCACCGTGCGGGCGCTGGAAATGGGCGAGGTAGAGGGCGCGATGGCAAGTCTTTCACTGGTCATTACCGCCCTGCTGACGGTGGTGATCGCCCCGTTTTTGGGGAATCTGCTTTGATATTTCGCGCCTATTTTCCCCTGTTTTCCGCTAATGTTTGTGAAAATCTCACAACACAGCATTTATGTACTCCGTCATGGGACAAGGTTGTTAATCCTTTGACAATAAACCATTGAAAAACCGCTGAATTCAACGCCATTTTGCCTTGTGCGAGATGGCGTTCTTTTTAAGCAAAAATCTCAAAACTTTGGTCATTTTTTGGGCAAGGTGTCTGTCCCAACACCTTGACAAAGACCCCATTTTTCGGTATTATTTGATAGACACTTTATCGTGAATTCACAAGGAGGCTAAAACAAAATGGAGAAAGTTCTTGTTCTCTTGACTTTCCTCGGCTCCGTCATCGCGCTGCTGTTTGCACTGCTCACCGCGAAGAAGGTTCTGAAGTTTGAGGAAGGCACCCCTCTGATGCAGAAGATCTCTGCATCTATCCGCGAAGGCGCTAACGCTTATCTGAAGCGCCAGTACACCATCGTAGCGATTTTCTTTGCCTGCATGTTCGTTGTGCTGTGCATCATGGCTGCCACCGGAATGCTGACCTGGTTCGTTCCCTTTGCGTTCATCACCGGCGGCTTCTTCTCCGGTCTTTCCGGCTTCATCGGCATGCGCATTGCCACCAAGGCCAACTGCCGCACTGCCAATGCCTGCCGCAGCAGCCTGAACCGCGGTCTGCGCGTCGCGTTCTCCGCCGGTTCCGTTATGGGCTTTACCGTAGTCGGTCTGGGTCTTTTGGATATTTCCATCTGGTTCACCCTGCTGAAGTTCGTCTTTAAGCTGGCTCCCGCCGAGATCACCAGCGCAATGCTGACCTTTGGTATGGGCGCTTCCTCCATGGCGCTGTTTGCCCGTGTCGGCGGCGGTATCTACACCAAGGCTGCCGATGTAGGCGCTGACCTGGTAGGTAAGGTAGAAGCCGGTATCCCCGAGGACGACCCCCGCAACCCTGCCGTTATTGCCGATAACGTAGGCGACAACGTAGGCGACGTTGCCGGTATGGGCGCCGACCTGTACGAGAGCTATGTCGGCTCCATCATTTCCGCTTCCGCACTGGGCGTTGCCGCCTTCGGCGGTGAGCTGAAAGCCATGGCGCTGCCCATGATCATGGCGGCTCTCGGTATTCTTGCTTCCATCATCGGTACCTTCTTTGTACGCACCGGCGAATCCACCGATCAGCGCACTCTGCTTTCCGCGCTGCGCCGCGGCACCAACCTGAGCGCTCTGCTGATCGCTGTTGCCGCCTTCTTCCTGGTTCGCGGCGTGCTGGGTACTGAATACACCGGTATCTACTTTGCTATCCTTGCCGGTCTGGTTGCCGGCGTGCTCATCGGTGCTTCCACCGAGTATTTCACCAGCGATACCTACAAGCCCACTCAGGGTCTTGCCGATACCGCGCTGACCGGCTCCGCCACCATCATGATCGGCGGTCTGGGTCTGGGCATGCTTTCCACCATTCTGCCCATCGTTATCGTTGCTGTCTGCATTCTGGTCGCCTACTATGTTTCCGGCGGCGCTGCCTCCACCTCCATGGGTCTGTACGGCATCGCACTGGCTGCTGTCGGCATGTTGGCTACCCTGGGTATCACCCTGGCGACCGACGCCTACGGTCCTGTTGCCGATAACGCCGGCGGCATTGCCGAGATGGCGGGTCTGGAGCCTGAAGTCCGTGAGCGTACCGATGCGCTGGATTCCCTGGGCAACACCACTGCCGCTACCGGCAAGGGCTTTGCCATCGGTTCCGCCGCGCTGACCGCTCTGGCGCTGATCGCTTCTTACATCGAGAAGGTTCAGGAGGTCGGTGCTACCGTTTCCTTTAATGACTTCTCCGTTATGACCCCTGTTGTTCTGGTCGGTCTGTTTGTCGGCGCCTGCCTGCCCTTCGTATTCGCGGCGCTCACCATGCAGTCCGTCGGTCGCGCGGCGCAGTCCGTCGTGGTCGAGGTTCGCCGTCAGTTCAAGGAGATCGTTGGTCTGATGGACGGCAAGGCAGATGCGGACTATGCCCGCTGCGTTGACCTGTGCACCAAGGCTTCCCTGCACGAGATGATCCTGCCCACCGTAGTCGGCATCGTGACCCCCATCGTAGTCGGTATGATCCTGGGCTACAAGGGCGTAGTCGGTATGCTGGCGGGCGCTACCGTTTCCGGCTTCCTGCTCGCTATCTTCATGGCGAACTCCGGCGGCGCCTGGGATAACGCCAAGAAGTACATCGAGAGCGGCGTACACGGCGGCAAGGGCAGCGATGCCCACAAGGCTGCTGTCGTTGGCGATACCGTAGGCGATCCCTTCAAGGATACCTCCGGTCCCGCGATCAACATTCTCATCAAGCTGCTGTCGATGGTTTCCATCGTATTCGCGGCGCTGGTGGTAAACTTCTCTATCATCAAGTAAGAGAAAAAGACAAAAAGGAAATTTCCCCGCAGGTGAAGATCTGCGGGGATTTTTTTGCGGGGGTTGCAATAAAACGCGGGATTTATTACACTATATTAGTAAGGAACTACCAAAGGAGGAAGAATGATGAACCGGAAAATGATACTGGCACTGACCCTGTGCTGCCTGCTGGCGGCAGGGCTGGCGGCGTGCGGCAAAAAGCCCGCCGAGAACAATAATGACCCCGCCATAGGCGGAAGCGCGCAGCTCCCGAACCCGATGGTGGCGTATGAGAACGCGGAATTCCCGGATTTTGCGGTGACAGGCTACCCCGACCGGGACGGCATGAAGCCGACCGGGTTTTATCTCATTGGCGGGACGCTGGCGCAGATCGACTATGAAAACGCCACGCTGCGATGTGCCGCCAAAACCGAGGAGACCGGAGATATTTCCGGTATCTTCTACAATGACCCGAAGGAAAGCGAGCTGACGGTGGGGCACAGCTACTGCAACGGGCTGATCTTCATCACCGTGAAGGAGTATGCCGAGGGAACCGTGACGCTGTGGGATGGCTGTGAGGGGGACTATACCTATTCCCTGTGGCTGCCGGGACAGACTGCTGAAGCGTCGAAGGAACTCATTGAGGAATTCGCGGCGGGGGTATATGTGGTGCTGCCTGGCGGGGAAGAACCGCTGACCGGGGATGTGCTGGGCACCGAAAAGGAGCTGACCCGCTGGCGGGAGGTCATTCATGCCAATAACATTGCCAAGGTGATCGCCAAGGATAACAGCATGACCGAACCGATGGAGCTGCCTGCCGAGACTGCCGAGCGAATAATAAAGGCACTGGCGGATAGCGAAAGTGCGCTGAAGCTCTTTGAAAAGCCGCATAACCCTGCCACGGGCGGTGTGCTGTGCCTGACCGCCTATGACACGGAAGGGAATGTGCTGTTTACCACTAAGTACACCGGCAACTGGCTGGTGGTGACCTTTGGGCAGGAAGCGGTCAATTACATCTTTGATGCCAGCGACTGCGGACTGGAGAGCGGTCTTTCCCTCGAATAATCTGCTCCATACAAAAATGCCCCTATCCGAAACCGGACGGGGGCGTTTTTTATTGGGGTTCTATTCATCGGCTTCGGCTGTTTTGATACGGCTGCGGATATAATCGCCGACCTCGTTTTTGGGGATCTCCAGCGCGACGGAAAGCTCACCGTGCAGCAGCTCCTCCGCCAGCTTCATATAGCGGTCGTCCATCTGGCTGACGCGGCGGCCGGCGGCTTCGGCTGCGCGCTTTTTGCTGTAAACCGACTTGATGATCTCCACGAGGTCGGTGGTGCTGTGGGTGCCGATGATGCTGCGGTAATGCTCCGAAAGCTCCTGGAGGCGACCGGTGTGGAACGGCTCCACGCTGATGGTGGGAATAAGGTCGACCAGCTCCTCGGCTTCCTCCCGGCTCATCACGGGGCGCATAAAGACCTTGGGCTGCTCCACGGGGCAGTAGATCGTGCCGCTTTGGAACAGGGGACGCAGGACATAATACTTTGTCCCGCGCGGCATTCCCGGCAAATTGGGCGTGGCGTAATCCACGACCTCGCAGACGCCGGTATTGCCGTACATGATCTTTGTTCCTTTCGCAAACACGATAATACCCCCCTTTATGGAATAATTATAGCATATTTCCGGGACAGATGTAAGAGGAAATTTGCGAAAAGGGGCGAAAGACGGGGGGCGGGGAAAGGGCGGGGCGCCGCGGGCGGCAGCGGAGCTGCCGACGCGGGCAAAGCCCGCGGGCGGTCGCGTATACAC
>JBNMIL010000060.1:0-10956 GCA_050873265.1 Angelakisella sp.
GCGCTGATCCTGCTGTGCACCAGCATGGCGGCGTGGTACATCGCCCGCGTGGGCAGCGGCTTTTCCAAGCTGGTTTATTACCTCTGCGTTTTTTCGATGGTTGTGCCGTTCCAGATGGTGATGTTTACACTGGCACGCACTGCCGATACCCTGAAGCTCAATACCCCCTACACCATTCCCATTATCTATCTGGGCTTCGGCGCAGGGCTAGCAGTCTTTATGTTCAGCGGATTTATCAAGAGCATACCGCTGGAGATAGAGGAAGCAGCCGCCATTGACGGCTGCGGCCCCATTCGCACCTACTTTAATGTGGTGCTGCCCATGCTCAAGCCTACCATGATCTCGGTCGGCGTGCTGGAGATCATGTGGGTATGGAACGACTATCTGCTGCCCTATCTGGTGCTGGATCGCAAGCAGTATATGACCATTCCCATTCACATTCAGTTCCTGCAGGGCAGCTATGGCTCGGTGGATCTGGGCGCGGTGATGGCGCTGATCATGCTTTCCATCATTCCGGTCATCATCTTCTACCTCACCTGCCAGAAGCACATCATCAAGGGTGTGGCAGCGGGCGCTGTGAAGGGTTGATATTACAGCTATGACCATTAAGGATATTGCCAAAGAAAGCGGCTATGCGGTGGGTACCGTCTCCCGCGTGCTGAATAACCACCCCGATGTGAGTGAGCAGGCGCGCAAGCGTATTCTGGCGGTGGTGGAGAAAAACGGATATATCCAGAATACCAATGCAAAAAATCTGAAGCAGATGGTAAACCGCAGCATACTGGTGCTGGTAAAGGGCACAAGAAACGAGCTGTTTGCTGCACTGGTGGAGAAGCTGCAGGGACTGTTGAATAACAGCCCTTACACCCTGCTGGCGGATTACTTTGACGAGGATACCGATGAGGTGCTGCGGGCAATAATGCTGTGCGCCGAAAAAAAGCCGCAGGGAATCTTGTTCCTGGGCGGCAATGCCGATAACTTCAGGCAGAGCTTCGGGCGCATTGCGCTGCCGGCGGTGCTGGTGACCTCCCCTGCCGAGGGACTGGAGTTCCCGAACCTTTCCAGCGTGACGACCGATGACTTTGAGGCATCGGTGCAGGCGGTGCAGGTGCTGCTGGATCGCGGACACCGGCACATTGCCATCATCGGCGGACGCCCCAGCTTCAGCGATGTTTCCGGCGAGCGCTTTGCCGGCGGACGGGCGGCATTCGCCCAAAGCGGGCTGCCGGCGGAAAACCTGGTGGAATACGGCGAGGCGCGCTTCTGCTACGAGGAGGGCTATCAAGCCATGCAGCATGTTCTGGCGGAGCACCCGGAGATTACAGCGGCGTATGCCATTGCCGATGTGGTGGCGATCGGCGCGATGCGAGCGGCGCAGGACGCCGGACGCACGGTGGG
Organism: Angelakisella sp.; assembly: GCA_050873265.1. GTDB lineage: Bacteria > Bacillota > Clostridia > Oscillospirales > Ruminococcaceae > Angelakisella. The sequence continues at coordinate 1,399 of JBNMIL010000060.1, forward strand.
GAAGGATCTTTCCATCATCGGCTTTGATGGGCTGGCGCTGAGCGAATACCTGACCCCGCGGCTTGCGACCATCGGGCAATCGGTGGAGCGGCTGGCGCGGGAGGCGACCGATACCCTGCTGGACGCCATAGAAAACGGCGCGCCGGCACGGCGGGTCACGGTGCCCTTTACCGTAATAAACGGCGAGAGTGTGGGCGACGCGCCAAACCCCTGAGCCCAAAAACGACCAAGATGTGATAGAAAAGAGAGCGAGAGCTTATGAGAACCAGTGGAATACTGATGCATATTTCCTCCCTGCCCGGTCCTTACGGAATCGGCACCATGGGGGATAACGCCTACCGCTTTGTGGATTTTCTGCAGCGGGCAGGACAGACCTGGTGGCAGATCCTGCCCATCGGTCCGACCAGCTACGGCGATTCGCCGTACCAGTCCTTTTCTTCGGTAGCGGGCAATCCGTACTTTATCGACCTGCCCCGGCTGGAGCGGGACGGGCTGCTGGAGCGCAGTGAATATGAGGGACTGCCGTGGTGCGAAAGCGAAACGGCGGTGGACTACGGACAGATGTACCGTCTGCGCTATCAGGTGCTGCACCATGCCTACCGGCGCTTCGCGCAGAACCCGCCGGAGGACTACCGGCGCTTCTGCGAGGAGAACGGGCGCTGGCTGCCGGATTATGCCCTGTTTATGGCGCTGAAGGACGCCCACGGCGGGCGCCCGTGGAACGAGTGGGAGCAGCCGCTGAAAACGCGGCAGCCGAAAGCGCTTGCCGCCGCGCGGGAGCAGTATGCCGGAGAGATCGGCTTCCAGATGATGCTGCAATACCTGTTCACCCGCCAGTGGAACGCCCTAAAGGGCTATGCCAACCAGCGCGGCATTCGCATCATCGGGGATATCCCCATCTATGTCCCGCGGGATTCCGCCGATGTGTGGAGCGCGCCGGAGCAGTTCCTGCTGGACGAAAATTACGAGCCGATCGAGGTAGCAGGCTGTCCGCCCGATGGCTTTTCCGCCGATGGGCAGCTGTGGGGCAACCCGCTGTACCGCTGGGACGCTATGAAAGCGGACGGCTACCGCTGGTGGATCGACCGCTTCCGTGCCAGCGCTGACCTGTACGATATTATCCGCATTGACCACTTCCGCGGGTTCGAGGGCTACTACGCCATTCCCGGCGGGGCGACCACCGCCCGTGACGGCGTGTGGCGGCAGGGTCCGGGCATCGAGCTGTTCCACGCGGTGCGTGCCGCGCTGGGCGAGCTGCCTATCATCGCGGAGGATCTGGGCTTCTTGACCGAGGGCGTTCACCGTCTGCGGGAGGAGTGCGGCTTCCCCGGCATGAAGGTGCTGCAATTCGCCTTCGACAGTCGGGAGGACAGCGACTATCTGCCGCACAATTACCCCCGCCACTGTGTGGTCTATACCGGCACCCACGATAACGATACCATCATGGGCTGGCTTTCCACCGCCGCGCCGCAGGACGCCCGCTTTGCGTGGGAATACCTGCGCCTGACCGAGGCGGAGGGCGCCAACTGGGGCATGATGTGCGGTGCTCTGCAAAGCCCCGGCGACACCGTTATCCTGACGATGCAGGATCTGCTGGGACTGGGCAGCGAGGCGAGAATGAACATTCCCTCCACGCTGGGCTGCAACTGGAGGTGGCGTGCCGCACCAGACAGCATCACCGATGAGCTTGCCGACCGGCTGCGCCATGTGACAGGGCTGTACCGCCGGCTGCCAAGATAAATCTGTTTGATCCAAGAGAGTGAGAGATACAGGAGCCTCCGGCTGTGTGCTGCCGGAGGCTCCGCTTATCGGCTTGACAGGCAAAACGGCAAAGCCGTATAATGGAAAACGCAAAAGGACTGCGCCGGCGGAAAAACTGTGGGCGCGGAGGAGGAGAACGGAGAAATGACCGAGCTGAGATCGTACCAGAGACTGGACGCCAACCTGCTGAAGCTCATAGCCATAGCGGCAATGACGGTAGATCACATTGCGTGGCTGCTGTTCCCGGGCTATGCCGCCGGCGCGGTGCCCATCATTCTGCACATCATCGGGCGAATCACCTGCCCCATTATGTGCTTTTTCATCGCGGAGGGCTACCACTATACCCGTGACCGCAAAAAGTACGCCCTGCGGCTGCTGATATTGGCGGTGGTCTCCCACTTTGCCTATATGTTCGCCTCCAACAGCTACGTGGATTGGCATTCCTTTATTCCGTTTTACTACGGCGACCTGCTGAACCAGACCAGCGTGGTGTGGTCGCTGCTGGGCGGGCTGCTGATGCTGTGGCTGTGCGAGGACGAAAAGCGCAGCATGGGGGCAAAGGTCGCGGGGGTGCTGCTTATCTGTGTGCTCACGCTGCCCAGCGACTGGAGCTGCATTGCCGCCCTGTGCGTGCTTTCCATCGGCTCCAACCGCGGCAACCACAAAAAGCAGATCGCGTGGTGCCTTTTCTATGTGGCGCTTTACGCGGCTGTCTACTTCTTCGCACTGGATAAGCTGTACGGGCTTATTCAACTCTGCGTGGTGCTTTCCATTCCGCTGCTGGCGCTGTATAACGGCAAGCGAGGCAAAAACCCGACTGTCAACCGTGTGATGAAGTGGTTGTTTTACATCTACTACCCGCTGCACCTTGCCATCATCGGGTTCATTCAGCTGCAAATCAGATAAAATAAATCAGATAGAAATAAAATGAGAAACCGAGGTGGTTTGCCGTGAGGCGCTGCATTGTCATGTCCGGAATGGATCCCGAAAAATAAATGAACCATTCCGGAGGAAAATAATATGATACCAAATTGGAAGATCTACCCCTGTTCCCAGCGCCCCAGCTCCGTTTACCTTAAAAATGTGATCCACGACCCGACCATTCGGGTGGGGGAGTACACCACCTACGATGACTATGTAAACGACCCGCGGGACTTTGTGCGCAATAATGTGCTGTACCATTACCCCGAGTGCAACGGGGATACCCTCACCATCGGCAGGTTCTGCTCCATCGCCTGCGGCGCCAAGTTCATTTTTAATGCCGCCAACCACGCGCTGGGCAGCCTTTCCACCTACCCGTTCCCCATCTTCTTTGAGGAATGGGGGCTGCCGACCGACTGCGCCTCCATCGCGAAGGCGTGGGATAACCACGGCGGCATCACCATCGGCAACGATGTGTGGATCGGCTACGAGGCGGTCATTCTATCCGGCGTAACGGTCGGGGACGGCGCCGTGATCGGTACCCGCGCGCTGGTGACCAAAGATGTCCCACCCTATACCATTGTGGGCGGCACACCGGCAAAGCCCATTCGCCGCCGCTTTGGTCAGGAGACCATTGCCCTGCTGGAAAAGATCCGCTGGTGGGACTGGGACGAGGAAAAGATCCGTCGGAACATCGCCGCCATTCAGGGCGGGGATATCGCGGCGCTTTGCCGCGCGGCGGAGGAATAACAACATAACGGGAGGCAACATGAACCGCGAAAACAAACGCAAGACCTTTGAAAAAGGCTACTACAAAAACCACCCCTGCAACGATAGCTTTACCTGCAAGGTGTGCGGGCGGCTGGTAACGCCGGAGGCGGCAGGCACCGACCACCGCAACCACTGCCCCAACTGCCTTTCCAGTCTGCATGTGGATATCGAGCCGGGCGACCGCGAAGCCGATTGCGGCGGAATTATGGAGCCGATCTCGGTGTGGGTGCGCGGCAAGGGCGAGTGGGCGATCATTCACCGCTGCCGCCGGTGCGGGGCGCTCAGCTCCAACCGTGTGGCTGCCGATGATAACCCCATGAAGCTGATGAGCATTGCCCTGAAGCCCCTGTGCGAGCCGCCCTTCCCGCTGGAGCGCATAGAGGAAATGACCGCCCTGATGGGCGGCGAAGGTCGTCTGAAATGACCCAAGGAAGCCGGACAGCCCGCGAAAGCCGCTGTCCGGCTCCTGTTTTGCAGTTTTAGTAAATATATTTACTAAAACTGCTGGGGAGACTAAGCGGTTATCGATAAATATGACCATGTATTTTGCGAAAAGTATGATTTTTGGCGTGAAATGTGGGTTTTATAATTGACGGGACAATGCGTTTTGTTGTAAAATCCTTGTTAAGAGAATGGAAATACGGAAGATGGGGCGTATTGGTAAAAAGAGAAAAGTGAAGAACAAGGTGTGAGTTTATCATGGACTTGTACTCGGCAATCGCATTGATCACGGCGGCGCTGCTGGTAGTTACCGTTGTAGATGTGTGCCACAACCGGCTGGCGGATCACAGCACGACGGTAAAATGCATCGCGGTCTGCATCAGCATCGGGCTGGCGCTGCTGTGTGAATGGGCGTGCGTCCGGCTGAACGGTGCGCCATCTGCCCTGATAGGGCTGCACCGCGCGGTAAAGACGGCGGAATTCTGTTTGGCGCCGGTCACCGGTGTGCTGGCGGCACATGCTTATAGCAGAATAAAGAGGTCCATCGCCATCGTAAGCGCTATTGTGGCGCTGCACGCGGCGTTCCAAATCGCAGCCTGCCGCAGCGGGCTGGTGCTTTATATTGATGAAGCAAATGTTTATCACCGCGGCAAACTGTATTGGATCTATATTGTGGTGTTCTCCCTTTCGGTGGCATACTGTCTGGGCTGCGTGGTGCTGGACGAGGTGAGATACCAGATGCGCCCCGATGCGGCACTGATGGCGACGGTGCTGTTTTTGGCGATAGGTCTTGCCATTCAGGCGCTGGATTCCGACCTGCGGGTGGATTACCTGTGCATTGCCATCGCCAATTTGCAGCTGTATAATCACCGGTGCCGGCTGTATTCCCGCATGGACGGGCTGACCATGCTGCTCAACCGCGTCCGCTACGAAAAGGACTTGGAACGCACAAAGCCGCCTGCTGTTGTCATCAATATGGATGTCAACGGCTTTAAGCTGGTGAACGATACCTGCGGACATACGGCGGGTGACCGCTACCTGCGGCAGATCGCGGAGGCGGTGCGCAGGGTGTACGGGCGGTACGGCTACTGCTACCGTCCGGGCGGCGATGAGTTCTGCGTGATTTTAACAGAGAGCCTGAGCAATGTGGAAAGACTGAACGAGAATTTCGCGGCAGCGATTGACAAGCTGCGGCAGCAGGATCCGCAGACGCCCGATGTTTCGGTGGGCTATGCCTACTATGACGACGGCGAAGGCACGCTGCATGACGCGATAGAGGCGGCGGATGCCATGATGTACCGCAACAAAAGCTGAAAACAGAAAAAACAGGCTCCCTTGCCGCGGTGTGCGGAGAGGGAGCCTTTGATATGTATGATGCGGTGGAGATCAGTCGCCGGCGGGCTTTACCGGAGCGTTCTCGGTCACGGTAAGGGAGACGGTGTCCTCCAGCACGGCATCGGCGGGCAGCAGCTTTGCCATAACAACATAGCGGTAGTCATTGGGGTAGTGCAGCTTGGTGTCATCGGCAAGGCGGTAGGTGCAGGTGGAAAGGGTAAGGATCTTATCATTCGCCGTCACCTCCACGCCGTAATCGTAAAAGGAGAGATCCTGCGCCTTCTTCAGCAGGCTGCTGTAGGTGGCATCGGCGGGGTCGGGATTGATGTAGTCAAAGCTGATGGGGGTGTAGAACACCGCGAATACCTGCCAGACCATATCCTCCTCGATGGTGGAGTAATAGATATAGGGGTGGTTCTTGGCAAACTCGGGGTTCTGGAACTTGAGCAGCTGGGCGAACTTGGGACCGTTGGCATGGTTCTCGTAGTCGGTCAGCAGGGCGTTTTCGGCACGACCAAGATTGTGCCCGTAGATGACGGTATTCTTGGAAAGGGTGCTGCGGTTGCCGGATTTGCAGCGGAAATCGGCATAGTAACAGCCATCGTTATCGTTTTCACCGTTGGCGTTGCGGCGCAGGTAGTATTTGTTGTCATCGTTGTAGTTGACCTTGACCACCACATCATTGATGGCGGTGCCGTCAATGTACAGCCAGCCGATGGTATCCTTGTTCTTCTGCTGCATCGCCAGCGTGTTTTCCAGCATGGTCTTTTGCAGCTCCTTCAGCTGCTCCTCCTTGCTGGGCTGGTCGGGATCATCGGGATCAACAGGGGTCGAGGGGTTACTGGGGTCGACCGGATCGACGGGGTCGACAGGGTCCTTGCCGCAGGCGGCAAAGGCAAATACCATGCAAAGCGCCAGCAGCAGTGCCAGCAGTCGTGTTGTCAGTTTCATAGCGTTCCTCGTACTTCTTTTGATAAATTGCCCCCGACTTTTGGGGGCTTGCTCCGCACCATTTTACACCATGGCGGCGGCGCTTGTCAATGAAAGCAGCGCCGGAAAGCCCCCCGACGGGAAAAAGTTTGATTTCTGTTTACAAATGAGGAAAAAATAACTATACTAAAGAAGGCGGGTTTCCCCGCCGGAATTCATACAAAACGGAGGAATAAAATATGCTGATTACCAAGGACATGGGCATCATGGAGATCGTACAGAAGTACCCCGCCACCGTAGAGGTGCTGCAGCGCTTCGGCATGGGCTGCATCGGCTGCGCCGCCGCGCACTTCGAGAACATCGAGCAGGGCGCCCTGGCGCACGGCATTGATGTGCCCGCCCTGATGGAAGCCTTGAACAAGGCTGCCGAAGGCTGAAAAATTTGCCGAGAGCCGACGCCCGCAGGGCGTTCCGTCCCCATGGGGACGGAACCGGCGGCGCAGCCGCCGCAGCCGCCGCAGCCGCCGCAGGGCGGCTGACCCTGCGGGCGTATTTTCCCCCTGCACCGACCCCTTTCCCAAAATGTTTCACGTGAAACATTTGTTCTCGATAAAAACATGACAGAACAAGGAGGCACCCATGCAGAAAGAACTGACCAATGCCGGTCCCCTGCTGAACGAACAGGGCGAGCTGCACGAAGCCGGCTATGCCCGCCGGCTGATAAAGCAGTACGACCGCCGCGCCATAAAAGCCGCTGCGCACCGCATTAAGGAATGGGACTATTACCTGATTATGAACGGGCGCTGGGGCGTGGCGCTGACCATTGACGATAACAGCTACATGGGGCTTTTGGGCTTTTCGCTGTTGGATTTTTCCCGTCCGTGGGAGCATACCTGCAATATCATCTACCCGTTCCCCGGCGGCAAAACGGAGCTGCCTGCCACCAGTGCCGAAGGCTCCGTGGCAGTCCGGCGCAAAAATGCCGATTTCTGCTTTAAGGTGCTGCCGGACGGCAGCCGGCGCATTACCGCGTGGGTAAAAAGCTTTATGGATAAAAAGCCCATTACCGCGGAATTTACGCTGACCGAGGAGCCGGCGGATTCCATGGTGATCGTGACTCCCTTCGCGGAGGATAAAAAGGCTTTTTACTACAACCAGAAGATCAACTGCATGAAAGCCGCCGGTCGGGTGGAATTCGATGGGCAGGTGATCGAATTCACGCCGGAGGAAAGCTACGCCACCCTGGACTGGGGGCGTGGCGTGTGGACCTACAAGAACACATGGTACTGGGGCAGCGGCAACGGCACCGTGGCAGGCAAGCCGTTTGGCTTTAATATCGGGTACGGCTTTGGCGATACCGGCGCCGCCAGCGAGAACATGCTGTTCTATGACGGCACGGCGCACAAGCTGGAGCGGCTGACCTTCCTGATCCCGCAGAAGGACGGCAGGGACGACTTTATGAGCCCGTGGCGCTTTACCAGCAGCGACGGGCGGTTCGAGATGGACTTCACCCCTGTATTGGATCGCGCAAGCTGCACCAATGTCGGCATTATCTGCAGCGACCAGCACCAGGTGTTCGGCTACTTTAACGGCACCGCCACGCTGGACGACGGCACCGTGCTGAGGATAGAGAACCTGCTGGGCTTTGCTGAAAAAGTATACAATAAATGGTAAAAACGGGCGGCTCCGTCGCATAAGGCGGGGCTGCCTTTTTGTGTAATAAGGGGAGAGGAGAACGCGCCGCTGCGGAGAGGGCAGCCCGCAGCGCGGCGGCGGGTCTGCCCGAATGAAGCGGAGGCTGCGCCAGACGAGGCGGTGCGGGAGTGCCGCCCTGCCGCCGCACTTTTCCCTTGACAGTCACCCCCCGTTGGCGGTAGTATATATAAGTAAAAATATAGGTCAAAGCCTATTCGATAATCTGAAAATAAAGGAAGATGCATTATGTTCCAATCCGATCATGTACGCACCCGCTTTGCGCCCAGCCCCACCGGCTACATGCATGTGGGCAATCTGCGCACCGCGCTGTTTGCTTATCTGGTGGCAAAGAGCAATAACGGTCGTTTTCTGCTGCGCATAGAGGACACCGACCAGGAGCGTCAGGTAGAGGGCGCTGTGGAGATCATCTATAAGACCCTGAAGGAGACCGGACTGCAGTGGGACGAGGGTCCCGATATCGGCGGTCCCGTGGGTCCCTATATCCAGAGCCAGCGCATGGGTATGTTTAAGAAATACGCCGAGCAGCTGGTGGAAAGCGGTCATGCCTACTACTGCTTCTGCGATAAGGAGCGTCTGGACGAGGTGCGCAAGGTGCAGGAGGCTTCCGGCATGGCGCCCCGCTATGACGGTCACTGCCGCAACCTTTCCAAGGAGGAGGTCGCCGAAAAGCTGGCGGCGGGCGTGCCCTATGTTATCCGTCAGAAAGTCCCCACCGAGGGTACCGTGACCTTCCACGATGAGGTGTACGGCGATGTGACGGTGGAGTGCAGCACGCTGGACGATCAGATCCTCATTAAGGGCGACGGTATGCCCACCTACAACTTTGCCAATGTGGTGGACGACCATACCATGGGCATTACCCATGTGATCCGCGGCAATGAGTACCTTTCCTCCACGCCCAAGTACAACCTGCTGTACGAGGCATTCGGCTGGGAGATTCCGAAGTATATCCACTGCGCGCCCGTCATGCGGGACGCCACCCACAAGCTCTCCAAGCGCCACGGCGACGCCTCCTACGAGGATCTGGTGCAGATGGGCTTTTTGACCCCTGCCATTCTCAACTACATCGCGCTGCTGGGCTGGAGCCCCAAGGGAGATCAGGAGATCTTCTCGCTGGAGGAGCTGGTGAAGATCTTCGATGTTTCCGGCATTACCAAGAGCCCCGCTATCTTTGATATGCAGAAGCTGCGCTATATCAACGGCGAGTATATCCGCAAGCTCTCCCCCGAGGAGTTCTACGAGAAGGCACTGCCCTGGATCCGCCGCACCGTAAAGAGCGAGACCGCTGACCTGCGGGAGCTGTGCACCGTACTGCAGACCCGCTGCGAGGCGCTGAGCGATATCCCCGAGCAGGTGGATTTCATTGATGAGCTGCCGGATTACGACATCGGGCTGTTTGCCAACAAGAAGATGAAGACCACCCCCGAGACCTCCAAGGAGGCGCTGACCGCCGTGCTGCCGGTGCTGGAGAACCTGCCGGAGTGGAACGCCGAGGCGATCCATGCCGCCCTCTTCGCGGAGATCGAGAAGCTGGGCGTAAAGAACGGCTGGCTGCTGTATCCGCTGCGCGTTGCCGTTTCCGGCAAGCAGTTCACCCCCGGCGGCGGCATTGAGCTGGCGGTGGTGCTGGGTCGGGAGGAGACGCTGCGCCGTATCCGTACCTCGCTGGAAAAGCTGGGTTAA
>JBNMIL010000061.1:0-10935 GCA_050873265.1 Angelakisella sp.
AAGAAAAAGTGGTCTGTGCCGCCAAAATGACGGAGTTTTCGCCGGAAAAATCCTCTTTTTCCAGTATTTCAGCCAGTTCCTCCGCTGCGGCGAAGGGAAAAGCGCGCCCGCGGCAGTAGCCCAAAATACCCTGAACCTCCGGGTGCAGACGCTGCCCCGCCAAAAGCAGGACGCCTTCCGGCGGTAATTCGGCGGCGATGGTATGCAGCCGTTTGACAAAGGGGCAGGTAGCGTCCACGATGGGATTGCCCTGCCCTTGCAGGATATCGTAGACGGCGGGCGGCACCCCGTGGGAGCGCAGCACGACGGCGGCACCTGCGGGGGCGTCCTCCGGTTTTTCGAGAACAGGGACGCCCTGCCGCTCCAGATCTTCCACGACCTGTCGGTTATGGATCAGTTCGCCCAGCGTGCAGGTGGGGCGTTCGGCGGCACTTTTTTGAGTCAGCTCCAGCGCGCGCCGCACCCCAAAGCAGAAGCCGGCGGTTTTGGCGACGGTCACCCTCATGCGGGTTCCCCCGCCCGCTGCCGGATATAGCGGAGCATTGCCTGCACGGTGCCCTCAAAATCAAGTTCGGTGCTGTCGCAGAGCCAGGCGTCCTCCGCCTGCCGCAGCGGGGCGGCAGCGCGGTGACTGTCATCGTAGTCACGCTTTTTTACGGCGGCAAGCACTTCCTCGTAGCTTTCCGCAATGCCCTTTTGCTGCTGCTCCAGCCAGCGGCGGCGGGCACGGGCTTCCGGCGCGGCGGTAAGGTAGATCTTAATGGTGGCATCGGGCAGCACCACGGTGCCGATATCCCGCCCATCCATGATGACATTATACTGCCGTGCCAGACTGCGCTGCTGCTCCAGCAGGAACGCGCGCACCTGTGGAATGGCGGAGACCTGCGAGGAGGCGGCGGAGGCTTCCGGCAGGCGGATCGCCGCCGAGACATCTTCGCCGTTTAAGAAGATGCGCTGCTCGCCCGCCTCAAACCGCAGGTCGATATGGATATGCGGCAGCAGGGGCAGCACTTCAGCGGGGTCGGCGGGATTTTTGCCCTGCCGCAGCACGGCAAGACCCACCGCGCGGTACAGCGCGCCGGTATCCACATGCAGGTAATGCAGCTCCTTTGCCAGCCGTGTGCAGATGCTGCTTTTGCCGGCGCCTGCCGGTCCGTCGATCGCGATGGAGATCATAGGATCACCCCTGCCTTTCGTATGGTTTGCCGGAAGCCGAGACGGTACCGCCGCCCCGCCGGAGGCGCGCCCCCGCAGGGGCGCGCCTTACCGCGCCGCAGGCGCGGGCGGGGCGGCGGGTAAGCCGGGCTTCCCGCACAAATTTCGTTTTTCCGGATCTCAGATGGCGGAGGTTCCGGCAAGGTAGCCGGTGCTCCACGCAATCTGTAAATTGTAGCCGCCGGTCACGGCGTCCACATCGATCACCTCGCCTGCAAAGGCAAGTCCCTTTACGAGCTTACTTTGCATGGTGCGGGGGTCTATTTCCTTGACACAGACGCCGCCTGCGGTGATGACTGCTTCCTCGATGGGGCGCAGTGCCTGCGGAGTCAGCGGGAACGCCTTGATGAGCGCGCCCAGCCGCTGCCGTTCCTCACGGGTCAGTTGGTTCACCCGCCGCTCGGCTGGAATCCCGCTCCTTGCTACCATAACGGGGATAAGGGAGCGGGGCAGCAGTGCCTCCAGTGCGTTGCCGAAGGCGCGATTGGGGCTTTGCTCGAAGTCCCGCAGCAGTCGGGCGTCCAGCTGCTCGGCGGTCAGCCCGGGCTTGCAGTCGATGGTGATGCGGTAATCGGTGGGGACTGCCATGTAGCTGCTGGCGGTCAGTGCCAGCGGTCCGCTGATGCCGAAATGGGTAAACAGCATTTCGCCCAGTTCGCTGTAGATTGTTTTGCCGCTTTTCTTTTCGATGATGTTCAGTGTGACATTGCGCAGCGAAAGCCCCATCAGCGCCGAAAACTGCTTGTCCGTATTTTCGCAGATGATGGGCACCAGTGAAGCCCGCGGCGGAATGATGGTATGACCCACGGCTGCCGCCAGCGCGTAGCCGCTGCCGTCGCTGCCGGTGGCGGGGTAGCTTTTGCCGCCGGTGGCAAGGATTGTCAGCGGGGCGAAGAATTCCTCGTCCGCTTCGGTTTTCACACCGATAACGGCACCGCCCTTTTGCAGCAGCGCGGCTGCCGTCGCCTGCCGGATCTGCGCGCCGCCCGCACGGGCAAAATGTACCAAAGCATCGGCGATATCCATGGCGCGGTCGCTGACGGGGAACACACGGTTCCCGCGCTCGGTCTTTAGGGGGACACCCAGCCGCTCGAAGGTCTCCATCGCATCTTGCGGGGTCAAGGCATAGATGGCGCTCATTAAAAAACGGGGGTTGCGCCGCACCGCCGCGATGAATTCCTGCGGGGTGCAGTTATTGGTAACATTGCAGCGTCCCTTGCCGGTCACTAATATCTTTCGCGCGGGGCGCTCCCGCCGTTCCAGCACCAGCACCCGCTCGCCGTTCTGCGCCGCCCAGCCGGCGGCAAACAGCCCGGCAGCGCCGCCGCCTATGATGATGCGGTCAAATTCGTTTTTCATGGCGCGGAATGGATCTCCTCGTTTTTCTCGTACACATCGTATTCGCTCCAAATGCGCTCCAGCATGGCGTAGGTGTTGCTGGTCTCGTGCTTTTTGCGCAGCCCCACCGCCACAATGATGGCATTGAGCAGGCTCATGGGCGCGACCAGCGAATCGACAAAGGACGCCATCTCGCTGCGTGCCAGCAGCACATGGTTCGCCATTGCCGCCAGCGGCGCGCTGGTGGAATCGGTAATGCCGATGATGCAGGCGCCCTGCTTTTTGGCATAATGTACGGCCTTCAGCGTCCGCTGGGAATAGCGGGGGAAGCTGATAGCGATGAGCACATCATTGGGACCGATGCGCAGCATCTGCTCAAAGGTCTCGCCCTGCGCCGCGCCGACATTCACCACATCTTCGAAGATATGGTTGAAGTAGAAGGAAAGGAAGCCGGCAAGAACGCCGGAGGAGCGCAGACCGAGAATATAGATGCGGTGGGCATTGATGATGGAGTCGATGACGGTATCAAAGTCCTTGGGGTCGATCTCCTCCTGCGTGCGGCGGATCTTATCGGCATCGGAGGACATGACCCGATGCAGGACATCGACGCCGCCGGAAAGCTGTTCATCAATGATCTCCATGCGCTGCACGGTGGTGAGGCGATTGCGAATGATATCCTGCAGGGACTTCTGGAGCTGGGGATAGCCCTCGAAGCCCAGCTCTGCAGCAAAGCGCACCACGGTGGATTCGCTGACGCCCACCGTTTCGCCCAGCTTGGCGGCGGTCATAAAGGCGGCTTTATCGTAATGCTCCAGGATAAAAGCGCCGATGCGCTTCTGCCCTTTGGAAAAGCCTTTCATTTCGTTGCTGATAAGCTGAAGCAGATCCTGTGTCATGCCCAACCCCTCTTTTCTGTAAAGTATTCCCCTTTATCATACCGAAATGGCGGGATAAAATCAAGGGCTTTACAGCAAAAAACGCAAGAAAGAAAATTCTTTCTTGCGTTTTGGCGGGCTTTTGGCACATAGTTCCCCCAAAATCCCCCTTAAAGTGAATGACAAAGATCATTTTTGCAGGAGAAGCGGCTGGAGCTGCCGCCCCTCCAGTGCCGCCTCCAGTGTCCGCTGGGTAAGCGGGAGCCGCGCCACAAGGCTGGTCGGCTTTTTGATGGGGTCATCCTGCCCGAAGGGGACGAAGTAATAGTTCTTGCGGCACAGCAGTGCCCCCAGATTGGGCGCGCTGGCGGAAAGCCCGTCATTGGTGGAGACCGCCAGCACTACGGGGCGGTCATTGCGCAGGTGTGCCTTTACCGCCATCGTCACCGGCGTATCGGTGATGCCGCAGGCAAGCTTGCCCAGCGTGTTGCCGGTGCAGGGCGCCACCAGCAGGATATCCAGCAGCCGGCGGGGACCGATCGGCTCTACCTGTGCCACCGAGTGCCAGATGGGGCGTCCGCACAGCGCCTCCACACGGTCTCGCCAGTGCTCCGCCGTGCCGAAGCGGGTATCGGTCTCGTAGGTCGCGGGTGACATGATAGGCTGGATCTCCCAGCCGACGGCGGCAAGCCCCGCCATCATTTGCAGGGTGGGTTCCAGCGTGCAGAAGGAGCCGCAGAGGGCAAAGCCCAGTTTTTTATCGTTCACCATTCATTCCTCCCAGTGCGGCAGGCTGCGTATCACCTGCCCCAAGTATTCTCCGGCGGTGCGGGGCGCCGCCTTGCCCGGCAGACCCGGCGCGGCACAGTAGCGCAGCCCCAGCGCCTCGGCTTCGGCGGCGCTGCAGCCACCCGGGGCGCTTGCCAGCTCCACCACCAGCGCTTCCGGCGGCAGCTTTTGCAGCAGCTCGCGCGGCAGCACGGGGGCGGGCACGGTATTAAAAACGACCTCGCAGTCGCCCAGAGCAGGGGAAAGACGGTTGATATCGCAGGGGATACAGCCATCGGCATAGATGCGCGCCTGCTGCTCCCGACGGCGTGCCGCCGCCGTCACCTTGGCGCTCAGCGCCGTTAAGCGGCGGCACAGCGCGCTGCCGCAGCGCCCGTAGCCAAGCACCAGACAGCGTGTTCCGAACAGAGTGGTATTCTGTTCCCGCATGGCAAGCGCCACCGCGCCCTCCGCCGTCGCGATGGCGTTCAGCTCCTGCAATTCGGGCAGCGCCAGCAGGTCGGTGTAGGCAAGGCATCGTTCCTCGGCGATGCGGCGGCAGTCGGGCGGCAGGGTGCCGCCCAGCACCTCCGTCCCCTCCGGAATGAGGAGGAGACACCCCGCCAGCGTGTACCGCTCCGGTACGGTGGGGGTACGCAGCAGTCCCTCGGGGGTCGCGGCAGGCACCGAGAGAATGACCCGTTCACTTTGCGGCAGCACCGCTTCGGGCGTTTCCGTCGGGGGCAGACGGTCTTTTAATGGGGCGGGGGGCGCCAGCGCCGCCAGCCGCAGGGGACAGCCCGCCCGCCGGAGGTGCTCCGCCAGCCATGCCATGCGTTCATCGCCGCCCAGTATCGTCACAGTCCGTTTCATCGGCAGTTCCACCTACCTTTATGTAGAAAAGAAAAGTTATCAGTCAGGTGCGGGGGTCTCCCGCTGACCTATCCTATTCCGCTGCCGCGCGGCGGGTGCAAAAAAAGAACGCCCTCCCCACGCGGGGCAGGCGCTCTCCTTTTTATATTTCAGCCTTACGGCAGCAGCTCGGTCAGAATATCCTCCAGCTGGGGCGGCGTGACCTCCCGCTCCGCCAGATATTCCAGCAGCAGCTCCCCCAGCCGGCGGTCGCTCAGCCATGCGGGGAGCTCCCCGCGGCGTTCTGCCTGCGGGGGAATCCCCTCAGTGCAGCAGCGCACGCCGTACAGCCATTCCCCGCCGCACATCTCCGCCGTGAGGGCGTAGCGCACGCGGCACCGTTCCCCCTCCTCGCCGGTTATTTCCCGATGCAGTGTCATAACCTCCATGATATGTACCTCCTTTGTCACAGAACGATGGTTTACAGTCTTTATTATAGAACCCGCCTCCCTCTGCGCCCAGCCGCAGAATGATGGAAGTTTTACAGGCACCTGTTTCCAGTAAAATTCGACAAATAATAACATTTCGTTTTGTAAAATGAGGAGATTTTGACAAAAGGGTTTTCAATCCATCACAAAAAATGGTATAATGACCTTGCCCAGTCTTAAGAGAGAAGGGAATGGGAAATGATAGGATACCGCTTGTATTTGCTGCGCAAAGCAGCGGGACTGTCACAAGCCGAGCTGGGAAATATGCTGTCGGTCTCGCACCACACCATATCTTCCTACGAAAAAGGTAAAAGCGACCCCAGCGATGAAACCAAAGTGTGGCTTGCCAAGTATTTTGGCGTCAG
Source organism: Angelakisella sp. (assembly GCA_050873265.1). Lineage (GTDB taxonomy): Bacteria > Bacillota > Clostridia > Oscillospirales > Ruminococcaceae > Angelakisella. The sequence continues at coordinate 5,902 of JBNMIL010000061.1, forward strand.
TGTGGACTATCTGGTGGGAATGTGCGATGAGCCGTCCCCAAAGGCTTCCACCGCCGACGATCTGCTCCTGCCCGAGGGGCTGACGGAGGAACAGCGCTGCGCGGTGCGTGACTACGCACTTTTTCTTGTCGGTCGCAACGGATAAGCTCGCGTCCGCCGACGACCCATAGGGTACCGCTATCCCGCCCAGACGGGGTAGCGGTGTTCCTTTTTACGCGTTTTTGATGTTTTGGGGATTGCGCCGCCCGTGCCGCGCGCTATAATGGTAGGCGGAAACCGAATTTAACCGGAAAAGAGGGAACCGACCATGAAAACCGTCCTTATTATTCTTATAGTACTGGCAGCGTTGTTCCTGCTGCTTTTGCTGATGCTGCGCCCCGACCCTGCCGCGCGGGAAAAGATGGCGCGCTTTGCCGGACGGCGCTATGCCCACCGCGGGCTGCACTGCGCTGCCGAGGGCGTGCCGGAAAACAGCCTGACAGCGTTCCGCCGCGCGGTGGAGGCTGGCTACGGCATCGAGCTGGACCTGCACCTGACCACCGATGGCAAGCTCGCCGTCTTCCATGATGATACGCTGGACCGCGTCTGCGGTGTCAGCGGCAGGGTGGAGGAAAAATCCTACGAGGAGCTGCGGCAGCTGCGGCTTTTGGGCACCGAGGAGTATATCCCGCTGTTTGAGGAGGTGCTGGAGATTGTGGCGGGCAGGATCCCGATGATCGTAGAGGTAAAGTACCAGAAGAACTACGCCGCCCTGTGCGAAAAGATGATGGAGATGCTCTCCGCCTATAACGGCGAATACTGCGTGGAATCGTTCCACCCGTTTGTGATCCTGTGGATGAAGAAAAATGCCCCCGCCGTTGCCCGCGGGCTGCTTGCCGACCGCTATGTGGAGGGCGAGGGCGGTATGGAGCACAATTCCCTGGGCACTTGGGGCTCGCAGGAGCTGCTTTTTAACTGGCTGGTCCAGCCGGATTTCATTGCCTACAACTACCTTACCGCGCCCCGCACCCGCACCCTTTCGCTTACCAGACGGGTGTGGCATACCCCCTGCGTGGCGTGGACGGTACGGAAGGAGGAAAAGGAGCCGATGGCGCTCGAACGCTTTGACAGCGTCATCTTTGAGGGGTATCGCCCCGAGGTCTATATCGGGAAGAAATAATCCCCGTGTCTTCCGCTTATGAACAAAATTTGAAGATTTTGAAGTTTCTGAAAAGTAAATATCTGTCCGTTGACTTGCCATAAATTTTCTGTTAGCATGGTGTTGTCTCCCAGAGATAAACGGGGGAACAAAAAATTGCCCATGGGCAATTCGTGTTTGCGTGCAAACACGATCCCTTCTGCAAGGGCAAAAAATGTAAAGGAGAGTAGATTAGCATGAAAAAGTATTTGGCACTGGCACTGGCGCTGCTGATGGTATGCGTTATGCTGCCGGTAACGGCGATGGCAGCAACTGCCCTGCCGGAAGCACAGGACGGCGTGATCAAACTGACTGAAGATGTCAACTTGGAAGCAATGGCTGTAGTAGGCGCTGCTGGCAGCAATTTGACCCTTGATCTGAACGGCTGCACCATTACTGCCACGGGCACCGCTCTTGATGTTTACGGTACCCTGAAGGTCATCGACAGCTCCGATGCGAAGACCGGTAAGGTTGTATCCACAGCGAAAAACGCCATGTGGATCAACGACAATACTAAAGTGACAATGGAAGCTGGTACTTTTGAAGGCAATGAATACGGCATCGTTGTTGCCGGAAAGAACGCTGAGTTCACCATGAATGGCGGCGCTGCCAAGGGTGTAGTTGGAAGCGGTATCTCCGGTAACGGCAATGAGACCAATGGTACTCCCGATTATGCTCCCACTATCATCAATATTAACGGCGGTGAAATCACTGGCTCCGATGTAGGTATCTATCACCCCCAGATTGGTACACTGAACATCAATGGCGGTTCCATTTCCGGTGCTTCTGGCATCGAAATGAGAGCGGGAACTCTGAATGTTATCGGCGGCACCATCACTGCTACTGCAGGAAGTGTATCTGTTACCGAGAATGGTAATGGACCTACCACTACCGGTGCTGCAATTGCAGTTTCTCAGCACACTACTAAGCATGAGGTCAATGTCAATGTTAATGGCGGTGTGCTGACTGGTGCTGCGGCAATCAATGAAGCTAATCCTGAGAATAACAGCGAAGCGGATACCAGCAAGATCGATATCAATGTCAATGGCGGTAACTTGACCGGCGAAATCAAGAAAGCCTCCAGCGCGGATCTTACCATTTCTGGCGGTAAGCTCACCAATGTGGGCGATGTTACCGAATATCTTGAGAATGGAAAGACCATTGATCAAAGCGGCAATGTAGTGGATACTGCTACCGTCCGTGTTCCCGAGAGCGGCGAGACCACCACTCCTGCCGGCAACCCCTCCACCGGTGCGGCGGAGAATACCGGCATCGCTGCCGCGATGGTCGTTGTAGCGCTTCTGGGCACTGCTGCTGCGCTGCGCAAGTAATTCCCGAGCGACTAAAAAAGCTCCCCGCATGGGGAGCTTTTTTCTATGCCGTTCAGCTGTTCAGCGCTGTCAGTCCGGCGGAAAGATCACGGTTCAGCAGGGTAGATGTGCCGTACAGCAGCAGGGTGCGGTCATATTCCGCACCGGCGACTGCCGCCAGCATTTCCTCGCTGCATTGGGTCACATCGACATAGGTGATGCTGCTGTAGTGCAGCGCCAGATAGGGAATGACGCACAGGGCGTTTTCATCGCCGAGGAGCAGCAGGCTGCGGGGGGCGCTGCCCTGCGCTGTCACGGTGATGCGCGCCGCGCTGCCGCCCAAAATGCAGTCCATGCCGGTCGTCCCGTCCAGGGGGTACAGCGTATCGGTCAGGGTCACGGTGCCGTCGGCTGCGGTACGCATTACATGGTAGGTGCGGCTGTCATCCAGCGGCAGCAGCGCCGTTACCACATCGGACCGCACCTTATCATAGCTCCAGCGGGCGTACAGGTCACCGGTGCAGTCATACCGCAGCGGCGTGTTGGTAAAGCTCTCCTTGGCATAGGGGAAGTAATCCAGCGCCGCCCCCAGCGCTTGATACAAAAGATAGCCGGTCAGCTGGGTGGGGCGGGTATCGGTGCGGTAGTACAGCCGGCTGCCGCTATGCTCCGTCAGCAGCGGGTAGCCGTTTATCACCTGCGGGCACAGGGCGGAAAGCCGGTTCGCGGCATTTTGCAGCCAGCTTTCCTGATCAAACAGCAGCGCCGCCTCCGGCAGCAGCCGGCTGCTGATGGCGCAGGCGCTGGGCAGCAGTACGGTGCAGGTCGTTCGTGTGCGGCAGTAGCTTTCCAGTGCGGCAAGGTTTGTTTCGCCCTGCGTTTCGTCCTCCACGGTCAGGTTCTCGATCAGTCCTTCCCCCGTAAAGTAGATGCCGTCGATCTCCTGCCCGCCCCCCAGCATCAGCAGGGTGGTTTTCCAGCTTTTCAGGGCGTCGCTCAGCGGTAGGTTCTCCCGCAGGGCGGTTTCGGTTTTTTCGCCGAAGCCGCCCTCCGCGGCGGTAAAGTCGCTGCCGAACCGCCCCGTAAGGAGCAGACTGCCCAGCAGCCCGCCGAACAGCAGCACGGCGTATATCATGGCAATAATGCGGTATCGCTTCATTCCGGCACCCCCTTACAGCATGAATGCCAGCGAGGTCGCCAGCAGCAGGATATTCCATACCAAAGCAGCGGCATGGGCGGCGGCAGGGAAGCGGCGGGTAAAGCGCGCCAGCAGCGGCGTTACCGCTCCGCTGCACAGGAACACACTGACCGCCAGCAGCAGCCAGTGGGTCTGCAAAAGGTACAGGCAGCTCTGGTTGGCGGCAGCCGCCCCGCCAAAGCCCAGCATGACCCGCAGGGAGGCAGCCGAAGCCGCCAGACTATCCCCGCAGTACCAACAGAACGAAATAAGAATGGCGATAAAGGTGTAAAGGCGGCACAGGTACGGTGGGAGCTTTTCCACATGGCGCTCGATATACAGCACCTCAAAGATGATAAACAGCCCCAGAAAAGCGCCCCACACCAGATAGTTGAGGTTGATTCCGTACCAGAGCCCCATCAGCATGGTAATAAGCAGGATATTGACCGAGGTGGAAAGAGGACCGTTATCCTCGGCACCCAGCGCCTGATAAACATACTTGCGCACAAAGCGGTTGGCGGAGATATTAAACCGCCCGAAGAAATCCGCCACTGAGGAGCTTTGCAGCGGGTGGTGGAAGTTCTCCGGCAGATCCAGCCCGAAGATGGCGCCGGTGCCCCGTGCCATATCGCTGTACCCCGAAAGGGTGAAGTAGATGTAGAAAATGTAGCACAGCACATGCAGCCAGGTGCCCAGCACCGTCACCTCCAGCGAGAGCAGGGTTTCCCACTGGGTGATCAGCTCCCGCAGCGAGCCGGCAAGCACCACGATCTTGGCAAGCCCGCGCAAAAACTGCACCATGCCGCGGGTGATGCCCTCGGCGGTCATCTGCGGATCCTCCAGCTGCGGGATAAACTGCTGCGCCGAAACAACGGGACCGACATATAGCTTGCCGAAAAAGCAGCAGAACACCCCGTAGCGGATAGGATCCTCGACCGGCTCACACTCGCCGCGGTACAGGTCGATAAGATACCCCACCGAGGTAAAGGCGGCAATGGCAATGCCCACCGGCAGCACCAGCTTATCCAGCTCGGTCAGTACGGAGCAGACCACCGCAAGGGCGATATCCTTGATGACGCAGCCCAGCAGAATGGCGCGCGCCCTGGGGTGCGCCATGGCGATGTACCGCGCCAACAGGTAGTCCGGCACCATGACCGCCAGCAGAAGCAGGAGGCACAACGGAGAAAGCAGCCCCACAAATAAAAGCGAATAGCACAGCAGAAATACCCGCCGCGCGCCGCCGTGCAGGAAATAGTAAACCAGTCCGCCCACCGGCAGCAGCAGGAATAAAAATCCCAGCGAGTAAAGCTGCATCTTCGCCGCCTCCTTTCCATCTCATATCGATCTTTGTACAGCCCGCCGGTTCGGGG